>CAZGLU010000352.1:0-3365 GCA_964526095.1 uncultured Anaerolineaceae bacterium
GTCGGATAACCCCGACGTGGTCCAGGCCGCCATCGGTGAAGGTGGCGTGGTGCAGTTGCAGGCTGTCAACCCCGGCACGGCGACCGTCGGCGTCACCGTCCAGGATCCGTCCGGCGAGACCGCTTCGACCTCCTTCCAGGTGACCGTCATCCAGCCGAACCAGCCGCCGGTGATCGGGGAGATCGGGCCGCAGTCGGTGGAGGTCGGCGCGACGATCCAGGTCAGCTACAGCGCCTCCGACCCGGACAGCGACACGGTGATCGTGGCGGCACAGTCCGACAACCCCGGCGTGGTCCAGGTTGGCGAGCCACAGAGCGGCATGCTGTCGCTGACCGGCGTCGCGCCCGGCACAGCCAACGTGACGCTCACCGCACTGGACGCGGAGGGCGCAACGGCCTCGACCACGTTCGCCGTGACCGTCCCGGCGCCCCCCGAGCCGACGCCTGTCCCGCCGACTGAGGTCGCG
This sequence comes from uncultured Anaerolineaceae bacterium, assembly GCA_964526095.1. GTDB lineage: Bacteria > Chloroflexota > Anaerolineae > Aggregatilineales > Aggregatilineaceae > Aggregatilinea. The sequence goes on from CAZGLU010000352.1 coordinate 467, forward strand.
CAGGCGCCGGAGGTGGACCTGTCGGAGCTGCTGTTTACCACCGAGATCGAGGATGACGTGCTCGAAACGGTGGAGGAGATCCACGAGCGCGGGCTGGCCATGCAGCCGCCCGTCGATCCGGCGTCCTTCAGCGTCGTGGGCGACACCCCGCCCAATGCGCTGATGTCCGACCTGGCCGACGGCGAGGGCAACGTGAGCGAGCGACCCGACGCGGCACGGATGACGGACATCATCCGCTACTTCGCGGGGGCGGCGCTGCCCAGCGGCGGGAACAGCTTCACGCAGGGCGGCATCCTGGCGAGTGACCCGAACTGGCGCGTGGGCGACCTGCTCGACCCGGCCCGCGCGAACCCGAGCGCCTGCCCCGGCGAGTCGCCGCTGGCATGTGAGCTGCGCATCAACCGCCCGGCGGTGGTCTTCCTGCTGGTGGGCCGCAACGACGTGCTGGCCGGGACGCCGCCCGACCAGTTCGAGATGCAGCTTAACCAGGCGATCCAGACGGTGGCCAGCGCGGGCGCGATCCCGGTGCTGATGACGCTCCCCGGCGATCCGAGCCAGTTCCCGACGCTCAACACCTACAACGCCATCATCGTGGACCTGGCCGACGAGTACGACCTGCCGCTGGTCAACGTGTGGCGGGCCGTGCAGGAGCGCGTGCCCGGCGCCGTCCAGCCCGATCTGCGGCTGACCGCGCCGCCGACCAACGACGACTTCTCGAATCAGGCGATGGATACCTACGGCACGCCGATCCGCAACTTCTACATCCTCGACCTCCTGGGCGACCTGCTGGACGAGGTGCTGATGCCGTAGGGTATCGCCCGGCTCAAAAACACAAGGCGCGCCGTCGAGCATGACGGCGCGCTTTTATTGTGCGTTCACCTATTGTGCGCTCACCGGCCACGAGGCCGGGTAAAACGGATGGTCGCTGCGTCAGGCGAGGCCGAGCACGGACTGGAGCTTGAGCGCCAGGCCCATGTCGCCCTGGACCTTGACCTTGCCCTGCATGAAGGCCGTCATGGGGTTGAGTTCGCCGTTGACGAGCGCCAGGAAGTCCTCCGCCGATGCACGCAGCGTCATCGTGGGCGACGGGTGCGCGCCCTCGTGCGCCTCGACCTGCTGGTTCGCCACCTTCACCCAATAGGCCCCGCCGTTGTCGCCGGACAGCTCGAATTGGAAGACCGCGTCCATCCCCTCCGCTTTTTCGGGATGGAAGCCCTCCTCAATATGCGCGAACACGTCCGCCACCGAGTTAACTTGGGGCATCCTGCTCCTCCTGTTTGTGAGACGTCGAGCACAAGTCCTAGCAGTGTGGCCTAACTATAGCAGCAGCGGGCGGCATTTCCCACCCCGGCGCGCGCCCCACGGAAGCCCGACTGTTCCGGGGGCGCTATTGCCCGGCATGGACGCGTTCGCTACAATTCGGCCTGATGTTGAGGAGGTTACGTGTGCCCCACCCCAGCCGTATTGAGCAGCCCGTTCTGGAAAGCCAGGTCCTGCGCGGCAACCCGCTCGATGACCCGGTCGCGCGGCGGGTGACGGTCTACCTGCCCCCCGGCTACGACGACAGCCCGGATCAACGCTACCCGTCGCTCTACCTGCTGAGCAGCCACGGCAACACCGGGCCGGGCCTGCTGAACTGGCAGCCCTGGGACGTCAGCGTGCCGCAGCAGATCGACGCCCTGATCGACGCCGGGCGGCTTGGCCCGGTCATCGTCGTGCTGCCCGATATGTGGACGCGCTTCGGCAGCTCGCAGTACGTCAACTCGGCGGGCATGGGGCGCTATGAGGACTACCTGATCAACGAGATCGTGCCCTTCGTCGATGCGCATTACCGCACCCTGCCGAGCCGCGACCATCGCGGCGTGCTGGGGCGCAGCAGCGGCGGCTTCGGCGCGATCACGCAGGCGCTGCACCACCCGGAGGTGTTCGGCGCGTTCGCCTGCCACAGCGGCGACCTGTACTGGGAGTTCACGTGCATCCCCGGCCTGGCGAAGATGGCCCAGCAGCTTGAGCGCTACGGCGGGCTGGACGCCTTCATCCGCGACATCCCGACGATCCGCCCCAAGAACAGCACGTTCTGGGAGCTGATCATGACGGTGTGCTGGTCGGCGGCGTTCGGCTCCAACCCGTCCGCGCCGCACGGCTTCGACCTGCCGATCGACCCGGAGACCGGCGCGCTGAATGAAGACGTGTGGGCGCGCTGGCTGGCGCACGACCCGCTGCGCAAAGTGGACGACCCGGCCTACGCCGCCGCGCTGCGCGAGATGCGGCTGGCCTTCATCGACGTCGGCGCTTACGACGAATACCAGCTTCAGGTCGGGGCACGCCTGCTGCACCGCAAGCTCGACGCGCTCGGCATCGCGCACATCTACGACGAATACCCGGACGGGCATCGCGGCACGCATTACCGCTACGACACGTCACTGCCGCTGCTCTACGAGGCGCTGAAGGCACGATGAGCCGCGCCGCGTACCGCACCGCCGCATGGACCGCGCTCGCCGCGCTGGCCCTCGCGCTCCTGCTGGCGGCCTGCTCGCTGGGCAAGCGCGAGGATAACGTCATCTACGTCAGCGCCACGCCGCAGTACGACGAGAACGGCGAGCTGATCGCCCCGCCGACCCCCACCCCGGACTACCCGACCAAGGTGCCGATCCAGCCCACGCCGAACCCGACGCGGCCCGTGCCGGAGCGCAGCGATCAGTACGTGGTTCAGGCTGGCGACACGCTCGGCACGATCGCGCGGCTGTACGGCGTGACGGTCGAGGAGATCCTGGCGCTGAACGACTTCGACGACCCGAACACCCTTGAGGTCGGCCAGGTGGTGAACGTGCCCGGCGGCGACGTGCGCTTCGCCCCCAACTTCAAACTGATCCCGGACAGCGAGCTGGTCTACGGGCCC
>CAZGLU010000352.1:3375-4576 GCA_964526095.1 uncultured Anaerolineaceae bacterium
AATCTCGTGACTGGAGTTCAGACGTGTGCTCTTCCGATCTGCTGGTCCACAGCCCGGCGGCGAGCAGCTTCAGCATCACGGCCTTCGCCAAGTTCCAGCAGGGGTTCCTGCGCGCCTACTCAGAGGTGGTGGACGGTGAGCTGTGGAGCGGCGTCCAGATCATCGACTTCGTGGCACGCAGCTACAGCGTCAACCCGCGCCTGCTGCTGGCCCTGTTGGAGTACCGCAGCGGGTGGATCTCGCAGGGCTACCCCGGCTCCGGGGAAGCCGAGGATTATCCGATGGGCATCGTCAAGGCCGGGCGCGAGGGGCTGCTGCGCCAGATGCTCGACGCCGCCGACGCGCTGAATTACGGCTATTACGGGTGGAAGTATCGCGGCGTGATCTCGATGAGCATCGGGGAAGAGCGCATCTTCTTCGCCAACGACGTCAACCCCGGCACGGTGGGCGTGCAGTACATGCTCAGCGTGACCAACTCGCTGGAACAGTGGGAGCGCGACGTCAGCCCGGAGGGGTTCTTCCAGACCTACCTGAACCTGTTCGGGGACCCGTTTGAATACGCGCTGGAGCCGCTGATCCCGCCCGGCCTGTCACAGCCGGAGCTAACGCTGCCGTTCGCGCGGGGTGAGGAGTGGGTCTTCACCGGCGGGCCGCACGGCGGCTACAACAGCGGATCGGCGTGGGCCGCCGTGGACTTCGCCCCGCCCCGGCCGCCCGATGAGTTGATCAACGTGCAGGGGTCGTGCTACATTTCGCCCTACTGGGTCACCGCCGCCGCGCCGGGCGTCATCGCGCGCAGCGGGAGCGGCTACGTGATCCTCGACCTGGATGGGGATGGGGACGAGCACACCGGCTGGACGCTGGTCTATCTCCACATCGATGACCATGAAGTGATCAAGCCGGGCACCGAGGTCAAGACCGGCGACCGGCTGGGGCACCCGTCGTGCATGGGCGGCTTCAGCAACGGGACGCACCTGCACTTCAGCCGCCGCTACAACGGCGAGTGGATACCGGTCCAGTGCGATAGCTGCGCGCCGGGTGTGGAGGTGCCGCCGATGGTCCTCGGCGAGTGGACGCTGCACGGCTACCCCAACCAGGAATACCAGGGATACATGACGCGCGACGGGGAGGACAGTTACCGCCAGGCCGACCAGACGCGCGACTTCACGATGAACAAGGTGCAGTGGTGATGGGGTTCGTA
>CAZGLU010000353.1:0-4575 GCA_964526095.1 uncultured Anaerolineaceae bacterium
CCAGTTCGTCGCCCGCCTTTGCCTTGATCTCGTCCAGCAGCGCCCGCGCCGCCTCCCAGGTCCCGCCTTTCACCTCGTTCATGCCCTCACCCCTCCACCTGTGGCTGCACCACTGGCCGCCAATATCGTTCCGCGTCAGTCCCGCCGCCGACCTCTCGCGCCGTGCGGCGCACCTCGTCCGCCATCGCCTCGACGTCAGCCCAAAAGGTTGGGATCTGTGAGACGTGGCACGCGATCGACCGGATCTTGACCTCCAGCGCCTCCGCGTCCAACGGGTGCAGGATCGCTTCCGTCTCCAGCCCCAGCCGCGCCCGCGCCGCCTCGATCGCGCCCCGATCGCGCACCGTGTACGGGTATTCCTCGTAAAACAGCAGCATGCCCGCCGGGTGCAGCCTGCGCCACGCCAGCCCGATATCCCGCACGACCTGGTGATCGACGTGATGCCCCGCGCCCAGCGGTGCGTACAGCGTCACGTCCGCCGGGAGGCTCTGCGCCAGCGGCTCGATCCGCTCGCGCACGGCGTCGTCCGCCGCAACCTCCCCGAACAGCGCCGGCAGGTCGGGATACAGCAGTTCCCCGGTGGCCCCCACCCGGTAGATCGCGTCCACGAGGTCGCCGCAGCGCAGTTCCGCGCCCAGCACGCCCGCGCTGCGCGCGTCTTCGGCCCGCCGCCCGGGGCTGGGGTTCGGCCCCAGCTTCCAGCGCTCGATGTGCTCCACCACGAAATCGCCTTGCGGCGTATCCGGCGGCATATCCGCCGCCATCAGCGTATAGATCTCGACGCGCTCGCCGCGCTGGGTCAGGTGGTAGATCAGCCCGCCGCAGCTCAGCGCCGCGTCGTCAGGGTGTGGGGACAGGAACAAATGGGACATGGGAATGGTCATCTCGTCATTCGCTGTGTGAGGGCGCCACGTGCCGGTGGCCGCCGCCTCACGTAACTGTTCACGCACGCCCAATGGTTAAACAAAAACCCCGGCCTGTCAAATCGGCCGGGGCGGAGGGTCAGGGGTGTGAGAGCCGCCTACTTCTTCTTGCGGCGCTCGTACAGGAACGTATACAACGGCAGCAGCGCCGCCTGCGCGGAGTCCAGCACCCGGTCGGACGTGCGCCGCGCGAGGTAGCGCGCCCGACCGACCGAGAACAGGCTGTGCGCCGCGCTCGGCTCGCCGGTGCCCATCTGCACCACAGCGGAGGCCCACGTCAGCCCGGCCCCGAACGCGCACATCGCCACGATGTTCCCGTCCTGAACGCGTCCCTCGTCGATCGCCTCCACCAGCGCCAGCGGGACCGACGCCGCCGACGTGTTTCCATAGCGTTCCAGGTTCATGTAAAACTTGTCGAGTGGGACGCGCATCTGCCGCGCCGCCGCCTCGATGATCCGGGCGTTCGCCTGGTGTGGGATGTACAGGTCGATGTCGTCCGGCGTCAGCCCGGCCTGGTAGATCGTGCGCTTCAATGAGCTGGCGAGCGTCCGCACCGCGAACTTGAACACCTCCGGCCCGTCCATGCGCAGGTACTGACGCCGCTCATCCACCGTCCGCTGCGTGATGGGCGACGCGCTGCCCCCGTCCGGCACGTACAGGAACATCGCACCCGACCCGTCGGACCCCAGTTCCGTCGCCAGCAGCCCGCCCGGCTCGTCGCTGGCCTCGACCACCGTCGCCGCCGCCGCGTCGCCGAACAGCACGCACGTCGTCCGGTCGGTGAAGTCCACCGCAAACGAGATGATCTCGACGCCCACCACCAGCACGCGGTTGTACGTCCCCGCCCGGATGAACTGGCTGGCCGTCGCCAGCCCGTACACCCAGCCGGAGCAGCCCGCCACCAGCGAAAATGCGCCGCACTCCGCGCCGAGCAGGTGCTGTACCTGGCTCGCCACCGAGGGCAGCAGGTAATCGGGCGACGAGGTGCAGACGATGATCAGGTCCAGGTCCTGCGGGGTGATCCCGGCTACGTCCAGCGCCTCGCGGGACGCCGCGACCGACATGCTGGAGGTCGTGTCCTGCTCCGTGCGGATGCGCCGCTCGCGGATCCCCGTACGCGTCACGATCCACTCGTCGCTGGTGTCCACCATCTGCGCCAGCTCATGGTTCGTCAGCACGCGCTCAGGCACGTACTTGCCCCAGCCCGTGATCTTCGCATAGCGTTCGCTCATAACGGCATGCTTCCCTCTGACTCACCCGGACGATCCGCCTGGCCTTCGCGCTCAGGCGATCACCGTGCGCCGGTTGCGCAGCTCCCCGATCGCGTCCATGAGCGGACGCCGCGCGAAGATGACGATCCCCGCCGTCAGCGTCGCGCCGCCGATCCCTGCCGCGATCTGCACCGGCAGCGGAAGCTGGCGCGTCCGTGCCCACAGCGAAAGCTGCTGCTCGATCTGCTCGTCCATCAGGCGGCGGCGCAGTTCCCGCACGAAGATGGGCGACGGCTCCACCGGGACCAGCGTGCGGTGCAGTTCCTCGGTCAGCGCGAACAACGAGTCCGCCTCCCCGCCGGTGCCGGGCGAGGTAAACGTCGTACTCCACGCCAACCCGGCGATCAGCGCGTCAGCCTGCGCGATCAGGAGTTCCCCCAGGCCCCGGTCGAGTTGGCGTCTGAGCTGTTTGATTCGCATCGTTCCGTTATCCTTCTCCCGCTTATCTCTCGAGGGTGGCCATCACAGGCCGAAACGCCGCCGGTTGGGCTTGCTCTCTACGTCCTCGTCCCCCTCAAGATTTCCCCTCAGCGATAACAGCGTCCGGTGATAGAGCGACTTGATCGCCCCCTCGGTGCGATCCATGATCGTGCCGATCTCCGCGTTCGACAGACGCTCCACGAACTTCAGGATCAGCAGTTCCTGTCGCTCGGCTGGCAGCGCCCGGATCGACCGCAGAAGCCGTTCGCGCTCCTCGCTTAGCTCCGCCGCCGCCTCCGGGCCGTCGAAATGCCCGTCGTCGGACATATAGTCGTCCAGCGGCAGCACGCGCTGGCGTCCCCGGTCCCGGTGCCAGTTGGCGATCAGGTTGTGCGCGATCCGGTAGAGCCACGCGGAAAATGGTACCCCGCGATCCGTGTAATTACCGATGTGCCCCAGTGCTCGAAAGAACACGCGCGAGGTCAGGTCTTCCGCGTCGTGATGGTTCCCCGTCCGGTAATACACATAGTTGTAAATCTTCTTGACGTACCGCTCGTACAGCTCCCCGAACGCCTCCGCATCATCTTTCGCCCACTCGATCAGATGCGCGTCGTCCGCGAGCGCATAGTTGCGGTTCGCCGGCGTGTCTGGATCACTCATGCGTACTAACACCTCGCGGATGCAAAGGTTGCGCAGTTGCGCGGCAGCGCGGCGCGGAATTGGCCCCGGAGTATACCGTGCATTCGGACCCTATACTAGCGTGCCTCCTGCCGCCCCGCCCCCGCCTCGTCACGTCCACACGGGGCGGGTATAATCGCCGCCATGAACCAGCCACTGACCCAACAGCGTGTGCGCGTCACCTTCGGCAAGGTGGGGATGACGCGCTTTATCGGCCACCTCGATCTCGCCAAGGCGTGGGAGCGCGTGCTGCGCCGTGCGGAGATCCCGTTGGAATACACCCAGGGCTTTAACCCGCGCCCGCGCATGCAGTTCGCCGCCGCCCTGCCGGTCGGCGTCACCAGCGAGGACGAGCGCGTGGACATCTGGCTCACCGAGCGCCTAGCCGGGGACTTCCCCGATGAATGGATCGCGCGCCTCAACGCCGCCAGCCCCGCCGGGCTGCCCGTCTATGCGCTGGCCGAGGTTCCCATCAAGGCGGCGGCGCTGCCCACCCTCGTGACCAGTGCCGAGTATGTCATCACCCCGCAGGACCCGGCCCTGCCCCTGGACGAGTTGGCCGGGCGGGCCGCCGCGCTGCTCGCCGCCGACCGGATCGAGCGCGTGCGTAACAAGAAATCCTACGACCTGCGCCCCCTGATCCTGGACCTGGCCGTTGCGGACGGCGCCCTCGTCGCGCGCCTCGTGGCCGGGGATCGCGGGACGGGCCGCGCCGACGAGTTGATCGACGCGCTCGGCGTCCGCATGGAACAGGTGGCGGTCCACCGCCGCCGGATCTACCTGGGCGACGAGCCGGAATGAAAACGGCGGCCCGCCTCAGCGGACCGCCGCCCCTTTACTTCTGCCCTTGCCCGTCGCCGGGTCCGGGTGTTCGACCGCGCTAATTGCAGCAGGTCAGGTGGTTCATCAGCCGGTCCAGTGCCTCACGCGGCGGGCGGAGTTGTTCCTCCGACAGGTGCACGAGCGGCGTCTCGACGATGTGGCTCGTCTCCACCAGGGTTTGCCGGTGCTCGTCCACGTAGATCAGGCCGGTGATGAAATGCTGCTCCTGACGCGCCTCCTCCAACAGGCGGAAGGCCGCCATCTTGTCGGTTGGGTCGTGCTTGTCGGGGTCTAGCTGCCTCAGCATCAGGTGCGAGCCGTCGTGCATCTCGACCGTCATGACCCCACCCGGCTCGATGCCGTTGATGTGGATCGGGTCGTACTCCGGCACGTAGGTGATGTCCTGAAGCGGCTCCTGGTGCGCCTTGCCATAGGGATAGCTCTTGGTCGAGCTTTCATGG
>CAZGLU010000354.1:0-4565 GCA_964526095.1 uncultured Anaerolineaceae bacterium
TACACCCTATCCTACACTCTTTCCCTACACGACGCTCTTCCGATCTCGCTCGAAGCGCAACTGGAAAACCAAACGGACTTCGAGACCTTCTTTGCCCAGGCGCCTTGTATGAACCCTTCGCGGGCTTTAATCAAAGGTGTGATCTGTGGTGTCCGGGTAGAGGACATCGAAGAGCCGACGATGCGGGAGATCCGCTACCTGGACAAATTGATCGATGAGCTGGCCAGGGGGAAAGCGATGGAGAAGATCTTGCGCACCTAATGTTCGTTTTTGACGACAACCACGGTTTCCGTATCCCATCGTTCGGATCGCTACGGCGCGCAACGATAATCACGCTGCATCCTACCAACGGGAAAAACCCTCACCCAGCCTGATAGTGCCGTTCAAGCTGGTTCAAGGGAAGGTTGTTACGCCCGGACGGGCAAATGTCCACGACCACCCATCACCACGACACAGCCAACCCGCTTGGGCGACTTCCCCGAAAGAACCGGTAGACTGGACGGCAAAGCTCAAATGCTGTAAAACTGTAGGCCATACTGGTTCAGCGATCACGCATATGGCACGCAAACCTAACCCCGTTGACCTCCGCCTGCTCGCGAAAGTGAGCAAGCTCTATTACGAGCAAGACCTGACGCAGCAGGAGATCTCCGAGCGTCTGCGGCTGTCTCGCCCCAAAGTCTCCCGGTTGTTGCAGCAAGCGCGTAAAGAAGGCATCGTCCAGATCACGGTCATCTCGCCTCTAGGCAGCTACGCCGAACTGGAACAGCGATTGGAGCAGAAATACGGCCTGCAAGAGGCTGTCGTGGTCGAGGCCGATAACGCGGCTTCTCAGCTTGCGGTGTCGCGCCAGATCGGTGTGGCCGCGGCGGACTACTTGCAGCAGACGATCCAGGACGGCGACGTGATCGGCATCTTCTGGGGCGTGACTCTCAACAGTATGGTCAATGCCTTGCAGCGCTGCGAAACATGCAACGTGCACGTCGTACAGATGGTCGGTGGCCTCGGACCGCCCGAAGCTGAGGAACACGCGACCGGTTTGTGCCGCCGGATGGCCCAACTACTGAATGGTAAGCTCACACTGCTGCCTGCACCGGGCCTTGTGGACAGCGCCCAGGTCAAAGAAGTGTTGCTCTCCGATGCCTACGTGCGCAACGCGATCAACATGTTTTCACGGATCAGCATCGCGTTCCTGGGGATTGGCGCGGCGTCGCCGTCCTCGTGGATCATGCGCAATGACGTGCTCACGCTGGACGAGCTTGAACAACTGCGTCAGGCCGGAGCGGTAGGCGAGACGGCGTTGCGGTTCTTCGACGCCAATGGTCAGCCGGTGAATACCCCCCTCAATGACCGGATTCTGGGCATCACACTTGACGAATTGAAGCGCATCGACCGTGTGGTAGGGATGGTCGGCGGCCCGGAAAAAGTCGACGTGGTGCGCGCGGCGCTGCGTGGGCAGCTTCTGGATGTGCTCATTACCGATCACCTCACCGCGCAACAACTGCTCAGCTAGCCCGCTACGCTTCAATCTTCTCCTTATATAGATAAATCGCCCTGTTCGCGTTCGCCCCGACCGATCGGTTTTGGGTAGACCGGCGATCCTTTTGCGTGCCCCCACAACCGAGAAAAAACTCGTTTAACTGTTGACAAAGGGGCGGGCTGATCGTACTATAGGAATAGTGAACAAAGCATCAATATTGAGAATATGTTCATTTATCAACTCGCATCCTGACTTCTTGGGCCACCTGTGTGGATAAAGGAGTTCGCTAGTGTCACCCGATACCATCCTGGAGGCTGCTCGCTCAGTGTTTGAGAAAGAGAGCAGCAGCATCGCAGCACTCAGTGACCAGTTGAACCAACAGTTTGTCGATGTCGCTTACGCTTTGCTCAACTGCCGGGGGCACGTATTGGTCACGGGATCCGGCACCTCGCACGCGGTTGCCGCCCGCACCGCACACCTTTTAACCTGCTGTGGTACTCCAGCGCTGTTCATCCATCCGGGCGACAGCCAGCATGGGCTGGCAGGTGCCGTCACCGCGAATGACGTGCTGATCGCGATCTCAAAGGGCGGCGAGACGGTCGAAGTCAACTATCTGGCCGAATATGCAAAGACACGCGGTGCTGTGGTGATTGCCTTCAGCGAGAAGCCGGATTCGACGTTGGGCCGCATAAGCGATCATGTGCTTGAAATTCACCCCGCACCGGATGTCGATCCCTACGGCATGATCGCTACCGGTAGCTCGATCACCGTATGCGGCATGGCGGATGCGCTGTGCGTCGTACTGCTGGCGCTGCGGGGATACACCCAGGAAGCGTTCGGCCAGACCCATCCCGGCGGGGCAGTTGGCCGGGCGCTGGCCGCCCAAGGAAAGGATAACCGGTAGTGAAGGCTGTCGTTTTCCGCGGCCCTGGCCGGATCGCCTGCGAAGAAGTGCCTTACCCTGACTTGCCCGCTGATGGAGCCATCCTGCAAGTAACGGCGTGCGGCATCTGCGGCGGCGACCTGCGCGCCTACAAGCACGGGCTGCGCGCCGACCGCGATTTCCAGATCCTCGGGCACGAGATTACCGGCGTGATCGCAGCGGTCGGCCCCCAGGTGACCGGGTACAAAGTGGGCGAGCGCATCGCCGTCGCCGCCGACGTGTCGTGCCACAAGTGTTACTACTGCAAGGCCGGTTACTACAATCTTTGTGAGGAGTGGAAGCTGATCGGCCTCGACTATCCGGGCGGCATGGCGGAGTACATGCAGCTTCCGGCGGCGATCCTGGAGCGTGGCATTATCCACCGCATTCCGGCTACGCTGTCCGATCGCCGCTCCGTGCTGGCCGAGCCGGCATCGTCGGTCCTGTGGGCGCAGCGCGAGCTGCATGTTGAGCCGAGCGAGGTCGTGGTGATTATCGGCGACGGCCCGATCGGTGCTCTGCATGTGCAGGTCGCCAGGTTGCGCGGCGCGAAGCCGATCATGGTTGGCGTGACCGGCCGGCGGCTGGACATCTTCAACAACCACGACATGGGGGCCTGGAAGGTCTTCGACAACAACCTGACGGATGTGTCTGCTGAGGTCCGCGAATTGACGGATGGGCGCGGCGCGGATGTCGTGATCGTCGCGTGTCCCGTGAAGTCGGCCCAGGCGCAGGCTATCGAGATCGTGCGCAAACGCGGACGTGTGGGGCTGTTCGGCGGCCTGCCCAAGAACGATCCCATGACGCAGTTGAACAGCAACCGCATTCATTACAACGAGATCAGTGTGATCGGGAATTTTTCTTACCATCCAAGTATGCATCAGGTCGCGCTGGATCTGCTGGATCGCGGCCTGATCGACGCCGACAAGATCATCACCGCTGTGTACCCCATTACCGAGGTGCAGGCGGCGTTTCAGGCGGCGCTGGACGCCGCTGAATTGAAAGTTGTGCTCACCCCTAACGGAAGCCTGGATTGAGAGACAGTCATGTTTGGCCTTGCTGAAGATCTCAAAGCACTCGAAACATCCGAACGTTACATCCGCACCGGCCTGATCGGGGCGGGGCAGATGGGCACTGACATCGTGAGCCAGGTTTCCCTGATGCCCTCGTTGGAAATCACGGTCACGGCGGACATCGACCTCGACCGCGCTGCCAACGCTTACGTGATTGCAGGTCACCCGCGCGAGCGCGTGGTGGTGGCTGAGACGCTTGATGAAGTGAACCGGGCGCGTATGCTGGACCAGTTCGTGGCCGTGGCCGATTATCGGCTTGTCACCGATGCGCCTCAGCTTGACGCGATCATCGAGTCGACCGGGCATCCTGAAGTGAGCGCACGCGCTGCGCTCCGCACGATCTTCCAGCGCAAGCACCTCGTCACGATGAGCGTCGAGATGGATATCACGGTCGGGCCACTGCTCAAGTGGTACGCGGACCAACACGGCGTGATATACGCCATCGGGGCAGGCGACGAGCCGAGCGCGCTCTACGAGCTGTACGACTTCGCCACGGCGCTCGGCCTGACGATTGTCGCGGCAGGCAAGGGCAAAAACAACCCCCTCAATCGAGACGCCGTGCCGGAGGATCTGGCCGATGAAGCTGCCCGGCGTGGCCTGACGCCGGAGATGCTGATCGAGTTCGTGGACGGTTCCAAGACCATGATCGAGATGGCCTGCGTGGCGAACGCGACCGGCCTTGTGCCGGACGTGTTCGGGCTGCACGGGCCGCACGTTAACGTCGCGCAGTTCAAGGACGTGTTCGCGCTGAAGTCAGAAGGCGGGCTGCTCAGCCAGTACGGCGTGGTTGATTACGTGATCGGTGATCTGGCGCCGGGCGTGTTCCTCGTCTTCACCACCGACAAACCCCGCCTGCGTGAAGCTCTGATCCTGCGCGATATGGGCCGCGGTCCTAATTACGTGCTGTTGCGCCCGTTCCACCTGTGCAGCATGGAGGTGCCCCTGTCGGTGGCGCAGGCGGTGGTACAGGGCCGCTCGACGATGGCTCCGGGGCGGCGGCTGGTGGCCGAAGTCGTCTCCGTAGCGAAGACCGATCTGACGCCCGGCCGCGAACTGGAGCGCATCGGTGGGCGCTCGCATTACGGCATGACCG
>CAZGLU010000355.1:0-2881 GCA_964526095.1 uncultured Anaerolineaceae bacterium
GTAGTACCAGGCGCCCGCCGCGCGAGCCTCGACATCTTCGGCGAGCTGCACGTCGCCGTCCAGGAACTGCACGCGGAGGACCGGAAAGAGGGGAGTCAGGGTGCGGGGCGCCTCGATCGCGTCCATATCTTGCGGCAGCACATCCAACAGCACGATGTGGGGCGCATGTTGCTCGCAAACCGACAGGGCTTCTTTAACACTTGCGACGGCTCCGACCACAAGCACGTCATCGTAAGCCTCGAACAGCAGCATGAAGGCTTCCCGTGCCACTTCGTGCTCATCTACGATCAAAACTCGAATACGGTTGGAAGTCACAGAATCGTCCTCTCAGCCTCAGCACACCCGGAGGGGAAAGCGCACGGTCGTCAGGGACGGCAAATCCCTGCGGCTGCATCGGGTGAAGTGGAGCAGGCTACTGCATTACAAGATGGAAGAAGGGGAGACGCAGCTTAGTTCTGCTCGCACGACAGGCCAAGGAACGTTTCGGGGCGAAGGGCCAGGATTTTTCGACCCATTAACAATCGGGTTACTTTCTCAGTATAACGCATCTGATCGACATTTACAACCTACGCCCGCTTTGACAGGATGTATGGACGGTGCGCGGTCGGGGCCTGAGCGTAGGTCAATCGTAGCCCGATCCCCGGTTGCCGGACGCCCGCCAGATCCCGTATGCTCTTACACGGCATTGGAGCTATGAGCAATCGGAACGAACGGATAGGCAGAGTATGGATCAGCGAGTTGGATGGAAGTTGGCCCTGGGCGCGCTTGTGGCGATGCTGCTGAGCGTGCTCGTCGCGGGGTGTGGGACTGAAACTGTGATCAACGAGGCGCGGCCGCGCGAGGCGGGCGCGGCGGGTGATGTCGCGCTGGCGGAGCAGGCGGGGCCTGACCAGGGGGCGGAAGCGCTCCAGGCGAGCGCCACGCCGAATTTCGGCCCGATCATCGTCCCCACGACCGACCCGAACGCCGCCACCGCCGCGCCAAGCCCGGTCCCGCCCACCTCTACGGCTGCCGCTACGGCCACGCAAACGGTGACGCCCGGCCCGTCGCCGACCCATACGCTGACGCCCACGCCGAGCATCACGCCGAGCGCGACCCCGACGCCCCTGGAGACGGCCACGCCGACGCCCACCCCCACCGAGACGCTCACGCCGACGCCGGAGCCGACCGCGACGCTGCCGGGCACGCCGCTGCCCGCCCTGCGCATCGAGGAGATGGGCATCCAGATCGACAGCGACATCTCGATGGACGATTACGACGTGGCGTTGTGGCACGCGCAGAACCTCGGCATGCGCTGGGTCAAGTTGCAGTTCGCCTGGGACATCCTGGAGCCGCAGCCCAACCAGTTCAGCGATGTGATGTATCGCTACCGGCTGTTCGTGCAGAAGGCGCACGACAACGGCTTCAAGGTGCTGGTCAGCATCGCCAAGGCGCCGGACTGGGCGCGGCCCACGACCGAGGAGGACGGCCCGCCCAGCGATCCGAGCGCGCTGGCGAGCATGATCGCGCGCATGTTGGGCGAGATCCGCACCGACTATCTGGGGCGGTCGTATATCGCGGCGATCGAGATCTGGAACGAGCCGAACCTGCGCCGCGAGTGGAACGGCGGCACGCTGAGCGGCGCCGACTACATGCGCTATTTCAGCGCCGCCTACAACGTCATCCGCGCGGCGGAGGACGGCCCGAACATCACCGTGGTCACGGCAGGGCTGGCCCCGACCGGCGTGGACGACGGCGTGAACGCGGTCAGCGACCGCCGCTACCTGCGCCAGATGTACGAGGCAGGGCTGACGAGCAGCCAGTACCAGAACGTCGCCATCGGCGTGCATCCCTACGGCGCGTGGAACCCGCCCGACGCCCGCTGCTGCATCAACTCCGGGATGGGGTATGACGACCATCCGACCTTCTTCTTCCTGGACAACCTGGAGGACTACCACGCGATCATGCTGCAATATGGCGACACGCAGCGCCAGTTGTGGGCGACCGAGTTCGGATGGGCGACGTACGATAACCTGTACACCAGCGAGGGCCAGCCCGCCGTCGCGCCGGAGTCGCAGCCGTTCTTCAACTACATCACCGAGGAGCAGATGGCGAACTACATCATGCGCGCCTTTGAGATGGGCCAGAGCATGCCGCACGTCGGCGTGATGTTCCTGTGGAACCTGAACTTCGCCTATCCGCTGTACGTGGACCAGAGCGATCCGCGCTCCGGATACGCGATCTGGGGCACCATGCCGGACCCCGAACGCTTCGCCTATACGCTGCTCTCGCGCTCGCCGCGCCAGTAGCGGCGCGCCCCGCTTCCACCCCAACAAAAACCGCGCGGCGGGATGGCTCCCCGTCGCGCGGTCGGTGTTCTGTGCGAGTTCGCTGTGCCGGGTACGGCCCTACCGCCGTCGCAGCACGAGCAGTGCCGCGCCCCCGCCGACGAGCACGACCCCCGCCGCGCCGAGCAGGATCAGGCCGCTGTTTTCGTAGAGGCGGTCGAGCAGGTCCTCGTCCGGGTCCGGCTCCACCTCGACGTCCACGATCGGCGCGATGACGCCGCGTTCCAGGTCGGCGGCCACCGCGACGAGGTCATCCTCGGCCTCCGGCGGGGCGGGCAGTTCATAGTCCGGGGCGCTGCCGAACATGACCAGCGCCTCGCGCCCCCCGGCGACCAGCACGGAGAGCCGTTCGGTAGTCGTCAGGCGGTAGCCATCGGGCGGGCGGGCGGCGACGGTGTAACGGCCCGGTTGCAGTTCCGCGCACCACGGCGCGGCGCCCCCGTCGAGCGGCTCCTGTTCGGTGCCGTTCGCATCCGCGATCGTGGCTGTTCCCTCCGAGAGCGGGACTTCATCCGCATCCCGCACGAGGTTGTGGTTGGCGTCCTCGTAGAGCG
>CAZGLU010000355.1:2891-4562 GCA_964526095.1 uncultured Anaerolineaceae bacterium
GCGTCACACACAGCTTGCCCGTCCCGGCGCTCGCCACGGGCGGCGCGGCGGCGACCGCCTGCCCCTCGGCGGCTGGCTCGTCGGGCGTGGTGACTGACTCGATGGTGGGCGCCTCCGTCACGACCTCCCCGGCAGTGGGCGAGGGGGCCACGCCGACGGCCAGCGGCTCCTGGGTGGGGGGCGGTTCGGTGGCGGGCCGCGCGTCACGGTTGATCCACGTCCGAAGCGGGTTCGGCAGGCGGAAGACCGGCGTTGCGGTCGGGGCGGGTTGGCCGACCGGCGTCGGCGTCGGGATCGGCGTGCTCGCCTCCCGGGCGGGCGGAACGTCTGTCGATGGGGCCTCCGCCGCCCCGGAGGTCTCAGCCGTTTCGGCCGCCGTTACGGGCTGGCCGCCCTCCGGCTCGACGGAACCCGGCGGCAGGATCGTGAGCGGCTGTCCCACCACCAGGACGCGCGTGTTCGCCTCGATGCCCTCGTTCAGCGCGGCGATGGACTGGACCGTGACGCCGTACTCCGCGTAGGCGAAGGCGATGCTGGAGAGCGTGTCGCCCTCCTGTACGATGTGCACGATGCTGCCATCAGGCCGGACGCCCTGCGGCGCGACGAACGGCACCTCCGGCGAGGCGGCACCCGGTGCTTCGGCAGCGGCCTGGCTGGTCCGCACAAGCGAGACCTGATCCCAATAGACGTGGTTCAGGGCCAGGCCGTTCTGCTGCGAGGTGTACAGGAAGACGGTCACGGCGTCGCCCTCGGCGGTGGCTACCACGCTCAGGCGCGCCCACTGATCGTACGGCGCGGCCCCGCCCGACCACACCACGGAGGGCGCCAGCGGGTTTGTCCCGCCGGTCGGGTCGATGCCGACCTTCATCGACACGCCCGCGCTCGGATCGGACCGGCGGTAGGGCGGGTCGGGGATGATGCACGAATTGGTCGTGTCGTTGCACGTGTAGGCCCAGGCGTAGGCCGTCGCCTCCAACGTCTCACCCGGCTGCACACCCGTCACGCGCTGGTATCCGGCCGCGGTGAACGCGACGTATCCCTGGTGCAGGTTCCACGACACTTCGCCGTCCAGCACCTGCACGCGGTCGGTGTGCGGGAACGCTTCCGGGTTGCCCGCGCCGACCCATAGGCTCCACCCCTGCGGCGCGGTCTGCGTCGCGGATGCCTGGCCGTAGTAGGGGCGTTCCAGGCCGCCGTTCGTCAACAGGTTGGGGTTGTCTTGTGCGTGCAGGAGGGGGCTACGTCCGCCCAGCGCCGGGGTCATCAGCGCGGCGGCGAGCAGACCGGCGAGGAAGACTCGCCGCGTCATGATAGTCAGTACTTGTCTCAGCAAGCCTATTACCTCCTAGAAACGAAAACACGCCAGCCGGAGGTCAAGATCGAGGGTGCTGGTGTGCTCGTCAAGGTAACTCTTGTGCGCTCCGCTGTGTGAGCAGGGCGCATTATACCATAGGCCCCTGCCGCGTCAACGCGCGGCCTCCGTGTGCCAGCCTGACGGCACCGGCCTCCGCTCGCTTGCGTCCATTACCGGCACAATGAGACGGATTGGCTATCGATCCGGGCGCGAAAAACTGGCATCCTGTGAGTATGAAACTCGTAAATAGATCGCCAAACCGCGCGCAGAGGCTAGATCGGAAGAGCACACGTCTGAACTCCAGTCACCGCTCATTA
>CAZGLU010000356.1:0-4559 GCA_964526095.1 uncultured Anaerolineaceae bacterium
GGACGACGAATACCTGACGGTCTTCGGGCAGTACATCATCAAGCCGCAGTTGTTCAACTACTTGGAGGAGCACATCAACCACAACGTGCGCGAGCGCGGCGAGTTCCAGCTTACGTCGGCGCTCGACCGGCTGCGCCAGGAGGACGGCTTCCTGGGGCTGATCGTGGACGGGCAGCGCTTCGACATCGGCCTGCCGGACTACTACCTGCAAACCCTGCAAACCTTCCGCTACGGCTGACGCCCCTTCCGTGAGGCCCGGCGCCTTCGGGCCTCACATCTCCCCTATTCCCATACCCAACCGGCCCGCGAGGTTGCTAAAATCACGTTATGCCAAGCAACCGCGATCGCCGCTGGCGGCTTGTACGTGCCATTGACGACACCTCCGGAGTGCCCACGTGAAGACGCTGCCCACATCGACGACCCTGGCCGCTGCACTGGACTGCGTCGATACGTTCTATGAGATCGTATTCCGCACGTGGCCTACGGCGGTGACGCGCACCGAAGGCCCCTACCGCCTCTGCTACAGCGGTGATACCCGTTTGACCGGGGCCAACCACCTGTGGCCGCTCACGCCGGATGCCATCACCCCGGACGCCCTGAACGCCGCCCTTGCCTTCTTCGCAGACCACGACGCCGCGTGGAGCGTCGTCTTCACCGACAGCTTCACGCCGGACGCCCGCGACCTGCTGGTGGCGCGTGGCTTTTACCGCCGCTGGGCCTCACCGCTGATGCTGCTCGACGGGCCGCCGCAGCGCGTGCCGGTCCATCCCCACGCCCGCCCCATCCGCGCGACGACGCTGGAGCACCTGCACGACGTGGCGCGCGTGATGTCGGCGGCGTTCGCCACCGACTACGCCACCAACCGGCGCATCGCGCGGGCGGAGATGTTGGAGCACCCGGCCATTACGCACTACCTGATCTACGAGCGCGATCAGGCGGCCTGCTGCGCCACGGTTGCGCGCTGTGGTTCGATGGCCGGGGTGTGGAACGTCGGGACGTCGCCGCGCTTCCAGCGCCAGGGCTACGCCAGCACGATCATGCTCGCCCTGCTGGACGACCTGCGCGCGACGGGCTGCACCACGACGACGCTGATGGCGTCACCGAGCGGAAAGCCGCTGTACGACCGCCTGGGCTACCGGCAGATCGGCCTCACGGCGTACATGGGTCCGCCCCGCTACCTCCGCGCGCGGCCCCTGTACTAGTCACCACCGCTACAGAACACACCATGACCGGCTCGACACGCGACTTCTACCAGCAGCTTGCCGGCGATTACCACCTGATCTTTGCCGACTGGGAGGCGTCCATTGTGCGGCAGGGCGCGGTCCTCGACGGGCTGATCCGCGCCTTCCTGCCGGGACCATCACTGGACCTGCTCGACTGCTCGTGCGGCATCGGGACGCAGGCGCTGGGGCTGGCCGCGCGCGGCTACCGGGTCCACGCCACCGACCTGAGCGAAACAGCCGTGCGCCGCGCCGCCGCAGAGGCCGCTGCACGGGGCCTCCCGCTGACGACGGGCGTGGCCGACTTCCGCGCTCTGGCCGGGCAGGTCGCGGGCACGTTCGACGTGGTGCTGACCTGCGACAACTCCCTGCCCCACCTGCTCACCGACGACGACCTGCACCTTGCGGCGCGGAACCTGCGTGCCAAGCTGCGTCCGGGCGGCCTGCTGCTCGCCAGCATCCGCGACTACGACGCGCTCCGCCGCGACCCGCCGCGCGCCACGCAGCCCCAGGTGATCGACGATACGGATGGGCGGCGCGTCGTATTCCAGGTGTGGGACTGGAACGACGCGGGCGACGGTTATACGCTGACGATGTTCATCCTCCGGCAGCAGGGCGGCGCATGGGCCACGTCCAGCTACACCGCGACCTATCGCGCGCTGCTCCGCGCCGAGCTGACGTCCATTCTGGAGGCCGAGGGCTTCACCGCTGTGCAGTGGCACATGCCGCCCGACACCGGCTTCTACCAGCCCATCATCACCGCCCGCCGGCCTGACCCCTCCTCGCCACACGCTTAGGAAACCCAGGGGTGGGTGTTGATGCGGCCAACTTATTCCCGGTACGTGGACGAATGGGCGGGTTTGGAAACCCGCCCCTACATAGCACACGGAAATTCGCTTTTCTCCCCCTCTCCAACTTGATTGGAGAGGGGGCCGGGGGGTGAGGTCTCGCCCTTCCCGCTTGCGCACTCTCGCGGCCAACACTACCATAGCGGCAGTGACGCCACCCGCCGGGCACGCCCGGCGCTACCGCTGAAGGCAGCACGCCCGCATGATCAAAGTCAGTGTTTCGGTCCCTGCGGTCTGCACCAACCTGGGGCCTGGTTACAACGTCCTCGGCCTCGCGCTGAACCTGCGCACTGTGGTCGAGATGAGCCATACCCTGGACGACCAGCTCCGCGTCGAGACGCGCGGCGAGGGCAGCGAGACATTGCCCACGAACTACGACCACCCCGCGGTGGTGGCCGCCACGCGCCTATTCCAGTACGTCGAGGAGGCGCCGCCCGGCCTGAGCGTACGCTGCATGAACCGCATCCCGCTGGGCGTCGGGCTGAACTCCCGCGCGGCGATGACCGTCGCCGGGCTGGTGGGGGCTAATAACCTGCTCGGCAGCCCGCTGCCGCGTGAGACGCTGGTCGACCTGGCCGCCCGCCTCTCGCCGTACCCAGAGGCGGCGTTCACCGCCCTACACGGCGGCCTCGGCGTGTCGGCCCCGCGCCTTGACCAGCCGCTGTACCGCTCGCTGGAGGTCGCGCCGCTGCGCGTCGTCGTCGCGGTCCCGGAGCTGGACGACTACCCGCCGCGCGAGCACGACATCCTGCCGGACCCGTCCCTGGCGGATGCCGTGCACAACATCGGGCACGCGGCGCTGCTGGTCGAGGCGCTGCAAACCGAGGACATGGACCTGCTGCGCGACGCGTTGGCGGACCGCCTGCACGTCCCGTATCGCAGCCGCTACATCCCCGGCTACGAGGCCGTCGTCGCGGCGGTGACGCGCCTCGGCGCGATCGGGGTGACGCTGTGCGGCGAGGGGCCTGCCGTGCTGGCCTTCGCGGAGTACGGCCACGACGAGATCGAGCGCGCGATGCAGGCCGCCTTCCGAAGCGCGGGCGTCAGCGCCCGGACGTGGTCGCTCGGCGTGGATATGCAGGGCGTGGTGATAGGTGTGGTACAATGATCGGCGTGTGTTCGCGCTGAGCTTGCGAAAGGAGAACCCCATGCGCCGACCCTTCTATTGACCCACCCTCCGCGCCGTCTCACCGTTCCTCGCCATCCTGCTCCTGATCGAGTTCTTCGATGAACTTGTCTTCGGCGCGCGTGAGGCCGCCTGGCCCCTGATCCGGGCCGACCTCGGCCTGTCGTACGCGCAGATCGGCGTGCTGCTCAGCATCCCCGGCCTCGTCAGCAGCGTGGTCGAGCCGCTGTTGGGCGTGCTGAGCGACACGGGACGCCGCCGGGGCCTGATCCTGGGCGGCGGCGTGGCGTTCGGCGCCACCCTCCTGATCGCCGCCCTCAGCAGCCAGTTCGCCCTGCTCCTGATCGCCTTCACCCTGCTCTACCCCGCCTCCGGCGCCTTCGTGAGCCTGTCCCAGGCCGCGTTGATGGACGCCGACCCGGCGCGGCGCGAGCAGAACATGGCCCGCTGGACGCTGGCCGGTTCGGTCGGCGTGGTCGCCGGGCCGCTGGCGCTCGGCGCAGCGGCGGCGGGCATCGGCTGGCGCGGGCTGTTCGTCGCGTTCGCGGGGCTGGCGCTGGCCCTCGTCGTGATGGCCGCCCGGATGCGCTTCCCGGCACACGTCCTGTGGCCCAACGGCGACGACGCGCCGCCGACGTTCCGCGAGAGCCTGTCCAATGCGCTGCGCGCCGTGCGACGTCGGGCCGTGCTGCGCTGGCTCATGCTGCTCCAGTTCTCGGACCTGATGCTGGACGTGCTCTACGGCCTGCTGGCGCTCTACTTCGTGGACGAGGTAGGCGTGGGCAGCGCCGAGGCCGGGCTGGCGATCGCGATCTGGAGCGGCGTCGGGCTGGTGGGCGACGCGCTGCTGATCCCGCTGCTCGAACGGGTGCGCGGGCTGGCGTACCTGCGCGTCAGCGCCGTGCTGATGCTGCTCGCCTACCCGGCGTTCCTCCTGATCCCCTGGCTCCCGGCGAAGCTCGCGCTGCTGGGCGTACTCGGCCTGCTCAACGCGGGCTGGTACGCGATCCTCCAGGCACAGCTTTACGCGGCGCTGCCGGGCCAGAGCGGGACCGCCCTCGCGGCGACCAACCTCGGCGGGCTGTTCGGCAGCCTCCTGCCGCTCGGACTGGGGCTGGTCGCGCAGGCGGCGGGGTTGGGTGCGGCGATGTGGCTGCTGCTGGCCGGGCCGGTCGCGCTGCTGATCGGCCTGCCGCGCGCGGCGGACCTCGTCCCGCCGGATGGCGACTAGCGCCCGGTCGAGACGTGCAAAGCGGGCGGGTCACAGACCTGCCCCTACCCATCCTCGCTCACGTAGGGGCGGGTTTGCAAACCCGCCCCTACACAATGCGTTCGAACGTACTTTTGCTCCCCCTCTCCAACTTG
>CAZGLU010000357.1:0-4559 GCA_964526095.1 uncultured Anaerolineaceae bacterium
GATGGAATCTCGTGACTGGAGTTCAGACGTGTGCTCTTCCGATCTAGCGCCTGCACGGATTCAAGGGCGAAATAGGGCGCCATTGCGCGGGCGAACTCGCCCGGCGAATAGAACTTCACCGGCGCCTCGACCCCCCCGACCCCGGCGCGGGTCTCCTGCCAATCCTTGCCACGCCGAAGCGTGCGGCCCGGCTTGAGCCGCAGGAGGTTGTACACGATCTCGTACAGGCAGTGGCGGCTCATGACCGTTGCGACCAGGGCTGCATTCGGCTCCAGGAGACAGTGCAGCCCGCGTGCCACCGCCGTGAGGTCCGGCTCGGTGTTCAAGACGCCCATCCCGGCGAACGCGCCCGCGAACGGGCCGCGCTCGTCCAACTGGTCCAGGCGCCCGGCGGCCAGCGTGCGGAAGGTCACGCCCCGCGTCAGGCCGTGTACCGCCGCCTTCGTCTGCGCCTGCCGCACCATCACGGGGCTGATGTCGATCCCCAGCACGCTGTAGCCCGCCTCGGCCAGCGCGAGCGCCTCGTCGCCCGTGCCGCTGCCGATCTCCAACAGCAGCGCGCCCGGCGGAAAGACCGCCTGCAACACCTCGAGATGGCGCGCGCGCAGCCACCCCAGGAGTGGGTTGCCGTGCCCGGCCCCATCAGGCTGGCCATAGGTGGCGTCGTACAACTTCGCCGCACGGTCAAAGCGTGCCTCCAACGTTTTATACTGCTGCGTCCGCCGTGTCTCTGCTAGCTGACTCATCCTTTTTCCCCAACTTCATATCATTTCATCCCCAGCCCGCGACCCGTCGCGCGCCGCCGGAGCCACCAGCCCGCGATCAGCGCGACGGCGAACACCGGCCCGACGCACATCGCGCACAAGGCCCGTACCACGCTGTCCCACCCCAACAGCCCCATCAACAGCCACACCAGCGCGGTGCTGCCGAAAAATACGAGAACCATCCACAGCCCCAACCTGGCACCGCGTCGCCACGTCTCCAGGCTGAGCGGGTCCTGCTGCGGCTCAGCCATCCCCATCCCCTGACGGCTCCTCGACCAGCGGCCACACCCACAGGTCCAGGAAGTAACAATCTGTGCCGACCGGCTCATAGTTCAGCAGCGCCGTGCCGACCCGCCCGGCGCCCGGCTCGAACGCCTCCTCGGCCACCAGCGCCCCGTTGACGTACAGCCCCACGCGCTCGCCCCGCGCCACGACGAACAGCACGTTCGAGTCCTCGGTCACCATCGGGCTGAGGTCATACACGTTGCCGACCAGCTCGGCATCAACCGTCTGCGCGAGGCCGAAGCCGCCGACCGTGTCCACGTAGGCCACGCTCAGATTGCGCTCATCCTGCCAGCGAAACGTCAGCCCGCAGGCCACGCTCTCGCCGTTGCTGACGATGTTGAACGTCGCGCCGAAGATGAAGTCCGTATAGGTCACGCCCGACGCGCCGATGAAGTTGAAGAAGGCGCCCTCTTGCAGGGTGCGGTCCGCCAACTGCGGCACGAACAGGTCGCGCGTGGGCGCGATCGCCAGCTCCCCGGAGGCGGCCAGCTCCTCCGCGATGCGGCGCGGATCGCGGCTGTCCCAGGTGCTGAGCGTCAGCGGCAGGCCGCGATAGGTCGTGACCTGGCGCGTGGTCAGCAGCAGGTCGTCAAACAGCACCGTCGCGGGGTCCAGTTGCTCGGCGCGCGTCGCGGCCACCAGCCCGAACGCGCCGGGATCGGACAGGGTGCTGTCGCTCACGCTGCCGAGCAGCACGCCGTTGCCCCAGAAGGTGAAGCTGCTCCCGCGCGCCATGACGGCGAGCGTCCAGTCCGTCGTGTCAAGGGCCTCGTTGGGCGTCCAGCTTTTCAGCACGTAGACGCCGGTGGGGTCCTCCCGCAGAACGGTCCAACGGCCCTCCGTGTTGACGCGGAACTGGTAGCCCTGGACGCGCCCGGATTCCAGCCGCGCGGCACGGAACGCCAGCCCGAACTCGGCATAGGATTGGACACCAGCCAACTCAGCCTCGGCCTGGAGGTAGAAGTCCGCGACCGGCTCGGCGACGCTCGGCAGCGCGACGATCTGCCCGCCGGAGCGGAACGCCCGCAGGCGCAGGCGCCCGTCCGCCAGGGAGACGAGGTCGCGGCCCGGCACAAGCCACGGCGACGTTTCGCCCTCGAACGTCTCCGTGCGCTGCACCCGGCCATAGCCGGGCGTCACCTGCAACTCATACGTGCCGGTCGTGGTTCCCGCCTCCCCCTCGTAGCGGCCCACGCGCAGCGTGTAGGTGCCGTCGTCGGGCAGCGACAACGCCTCCAGCCCGGCGTCGGTCACGAGGGAGTCCCGGTCGTCGTTCTCGCCCAACGGCTCGTCGTCCGGACCGAACACGGTCAGCACCGGGTCGAGGTCCCCCTCCACCGTGCGCACCAGGATCGAGATCGTCTGCCCCGCGCGCCCTTCAAAGGCCCAGTCGTGCGCCGGGACGCGGTCGGACAGCGTGCCCTGCACCGGCTCCAGCAGGGTCACGACGCGCGGCTCGTCCTGCGCGTGCGCGGCGAACGTCGCGGGCAGCAACGCCGTCCCGGCCAGGACCAGCGCCAGGGCCAGGCGACACAGCGCCCCCCGGCGAAGGCCGGGGAGCGCCTGCTGACGATGTAGAAACGCGTTTTTCATGCCGATCTGTTCACTCAACTACCGATACGGATGGGCAGCGGGCCGGGTCTGTCAGTACGCCCACAGCCAGATGTTGCTCAGCTCGCAATACGTACGCACGCGGTTCCCGGCGGCATCCTCCGCGACGAACAACTCCAGCGCCACGGTGCCGCTCGTCGGCTCGAAGGCCCCCTGCGCGACCAGCTCGCCGTTGACGAACAGGTTTGCCTCGCCGCCGATGGACGTCACCACGACGCTGTTCACGGCGCCCTGGCCGGGGATCACGGCGGAGGCGAAGTCCAGGAAGCTGGCCGGATGCGGTTCTGCGCCCGCGAACTGAGCCAGCGCCGCCGCGCCATCCTCGGTCACAAGCGCGAGGTCACGCCCGCTGCCGGTATCGTGGAAGCGCATCCCACAGCCGGATTCCGGGCCGGTGATGAGCAGGCTCGCGTCGAAGCCCAGCACCAGATCGCCGAACACCTGGCCGCGCCCCAACGGATAATAACCGCTGGCGGACGCGTCTCCAAAACTGCTCGGCACGGTCAGCGCCAAC
Source organism: uncultured Anaerolineaceae bacterium (assembly GCA_964526095.1). Lineage (GTDB taxonomy): Bacteria > Chloroflexota > Anaerolineae > Aggregatilineales > Aggregatilineaceae > Aggregatilinea. Next base: position 3,175 of record CAZGLU010000357.1, read on the forward strand.
GAGCCGCCGGGCGGCACGATCCCGCCGCGCTGCAAGTCGCTGACGATGCCCGCCGGGTCCGCGTTGCTCCACGCAGCGGGGTTGAGGCCGCCAAGTCCCGAACTGGCCGCGGGGGTCGCGGTCGGGATGAACAACCCGTCGCTCAGGCCACCCTGCGTCGGCGCGGACTGCGGCGTGGCGGTCGGGATAAACAGCCCGTCGCTCAGGCCGCCCCCTGGCGTCGCGGTCGGGATGGCCAGCCCGCCGCCGGGGGTCGCGGTCGGGCGGCCCAGGCCGAACGGCAGCCCGGTGGTGGGCGTCGGCGCCGGGCCGTCATCCGGGACGGTCGTCGCGCCGCCGAACAGCGTGGACGGGTCCAGGCCCCCCAGCCCGCTCCCCGGCTCGCCGCCCGGCGCGGCCTCGGATGGGCTGGTGATCACGAGGTTGTCGAAGCGCACCGTCACGTCGTCGGGCTGGTCGCGGATCGTCGCGGCGGACAGGCCGACAGCACCCTCGCTGGCGAAGTTGTTCGTGTCCGTGACCTCTCCGACAAAGACATCGTTGAAGTACAGGCGGAACGTATTGCCCTCGATCATCACGCTGAGGCGCGGGGTGAGGTCGGACCCGTCGATCACGGGCGAGACGGTCCAGGGCTGGATCTCGTTCCACTGCCCGTTCTGATCGTAGTAGTACAGGTTCCAGTCGCTGTCGCTGCTGACGGTCAGGCTGTAGAACGTCTCGTTTTGCCAGTCAACGCGCAGCACGAACCCGTATTCGTAGTAGCTCGGCTGGCCGACGATGGTGATCTCCGCCTCGACGTAGAGATCCGACCACGTCACGTCCTCATCCGGCACGTGGTAGCTGATCGTGTCCGGCTCGTGCACGTTGAGCTGCAACGCGCCGTCCACCACCTGGCCGCTGCTGGCGCTCGCCGTGAACGGGGACCACGTCAGCGTCAGGTCGTCATCCGCCGACTCGAAGTCGTCCCACACGTCCAGCGCGGCGTAGCCCGTCAGCAGGCCGAGCGTCATCGCCCCGGCGCTCTCGCCTACGCGGGTCACCGTCACGGTGTAGGTACCCGCCTGGGGCGCGGCGATCGCCTCGACGAAGGTGATCGTGGGGTCGGAGGCCGAGGGGGACGCGGACGCAATCTGCGCGCCGTCCGGGCCGGTGATGCTCAATGTGGTGGTGAGATCGCCGGAGTTCGCCAGCGCGACGACCGAGAAGGGGAAGGATTCCTGCACCTCGAACGTCGCGGATACGCTGGGCGTCGTCGCGTCGAGCATGGCGTCGATCGTGCCCAACAACAACAATTCCTGGTCGGCCTGGGCGCCCGGTTCGGCAGACGCAAGCCCACCCGCACGGGCCAGCCCGCACACCGTCAGCACGACCAGCAGCCATGTGAT
>CAZGLU010000358.1:0-4556 GCA_964526095.1 uncultured Anaerolineaceae bacterium
GCGGCGGCTTCGTGTTCGCCAACGTCCACAACATTCAGAACCTCGTCCCGCCGGAGAACATCGTGGCGATGTTCGACACCTGCTACGAGTACGGCGTGTACTGAGCTTCCCGTCCTGCGGTGGTTATGCCGCCGATGAGTGTGAAGCGCCCCTGCCGTGCTGTCCGCCGGGCCAGGGGCGCGAGAGGTGAGCCATGTCATCCCAACCCACAGAGTCAACCGGCCTGCTGGCCGTTGCGCAACTGCGGGCGGTCATGGGCAACAAGGAGGCCAACCTGCGCCAGATGGAGCAGGTGATCGAGGGGTTGCCCCCGGCTGTGAACCGTCTGGTGGTATTCCCGGAGCTGGCGAACACCGGCTATTGGTTCGGGGATGCGGACAGCCTGCGCGTGCTGGCCGAGCCGGTCCCCGACGGCCCTACGGTGCGGCGTTGGTGCGCGCTGGCCCGCACGCATGGCGTGCATCTGGTCGCCGGTCTGCCGGAGCTTGACGGGGACCGTATCTACAACTCGGCGGTCGTCGTCGGCCCGGAGGGCGTCCTCGCGAAGTACCGCAAGCTTCACCTGTGGAGCGAGGAGAAGGCGCTGTATGCGCCCGGTGACCTCGGCATCGTCGTGGTGGACCTGCCCTTCTGCCGCCTCGGCGTCATGATCTGCTACGACACATGGTTCCCCGAGCAGGCCCGCATCATGCGTCTGCTGGGCGCGGACGTGCTCGCCATCCCGACGGCGCTGGTCTGGAACGACACACCGGCGCACGTCAAACGCGGCTACTACATGGTGAACTACGTCGGCATGGCGACGGCGCACCTGAACCAGGTCCATCTTGCGATGGCGGGCCAGGTGGGGCGTTTCGCTGGCAAGTGGCTGTTTGGCAGCAGCATGATCGTCGAGCCGAACGGCTGGATGCTGGCGGGACCGGCGGGCGACGAGGAACCGGCGACGCTGTCCTGCGAGGTGGACTTCACCTATGGGCGGCAGGTGCGCTCGTGGGGTGCGCACGATCATTTCGACCATGATCGCCGTACCGACGTGTACGGCGCGTATCTCGGCTATACGGCTCCCTGTTGACGAAGGGTGGTGTGATGGCTGCTTACCTGCTCGGCATTGACATCGGTACGTATGAGTCTAAAGGGGTGCTGACGACCGGCGCGGGTGAGGTTGTGGCGACGGCGGCGGTCGGGCACGAGTTGTCGATCCCGCGCCCTGGCTGGGCGGAGCATGATGCCGACGCGGTGTGGTGGCATGACTGCGTCACGCTCTGCCGCCGCCTGCTGTCCGAGAGCCGGGTGGATCCCCGGCAGATCGGGGGCGTCGGCGTCAGCGCGATCGCGCCGTGCGTGCTGCCTGTGGACGCGGACGGGCGCCCGCTGCGCCCCGGCATCCTGTACGGCATCGACACGCGCGCGACGGATCTGATCCCGGAGTTGGAGCAGACGCTTGGCCGGGAGGCCATCTTCCGGCAGGGCGCGTCCCATCTCTCCGCGCAGGCCGCTGGCCCGAAGATCGCGTGGATCCGCCGCCACGAGCCGGAGGTCTGGGAACACGCGGCGATGTTCCTCACCGGCAGCGGCTACCTCGTCTATAAGCTGACGGGCCAGCAGGTCATCGACCACTACACCGCCACCGGCTACGGCCCGCTGTATGACATCCGTCAGGGGTGCTGGTCGCCGGAGATGGCCGCGCCGATCACGCCGCTGGAAAAGCTGCCCCGCCTGCTGTGGTCGGTGGAGGTCGCGGGCGAGGTGACGGCGGCGGCGGCGCAGGAGACCGGGCTGGCTGCCGGGACGCCCGTCATCGCCGGGACAGCCGATGCGGCAGCGGAGGCGTTGAGCGCCGGGATGTGCGTCCCCGGCGACCTGATGGTGATGTACGGCAGCAGCATCTTCTTCATCCAGAAGACGGCTGAGCTGGTCGCCACGGAGCGTTTCTGGGGCGCGGTCTTCCTCGAGCCGGGCACCTTTGCGGTGGCGGGCGGTATGTCCACCAGCGGCAGCCTGACGCGCTGGTTCCGCGACGAGTTCGCCCCGGACGAGCGGCGCGCAGAGGCCGGCGGCGGCCCGAACGCCTACGCCGCGCTGAGCGACCTCGCCGCGTCGTCCCCCCTCGGCGCGAAAGGGCTGCTGTTGCTGCCCTACTTCTCCGGCGAGCGCACCCCGATCCACGACCCGAACGCACGTGGCGTCCTCGCCGGGCTGACGCTCAGCCATACCCGCGCGGATGTGTACCGTGCCGTGCTGGAGGGCGTGGGGCACGGCATCCGCCATAACATCGACATGCTGCGCGAGGAGGGCGTGGCGCCGCAGCGCATCCTCGCCGTGGGCGGCGGCACGAAGAACCCGCTGTGGCTCCAGATCGTGAGCGATATCGCCGGGATAGAGCAGTACGTCCCCCGCCAGCGGCTTGGTGCGTGCTACGGCGACGCATTCATGGCGGCGGTGGGGATCGGCCTGTACCCGGCTACGGCGCAGGCGTCCGAATGGACCCAATACGAGGCGGTGATCCGGCCCAATGCTTCGGCCCATACCGCCTATGCGCCCTACCACGCCCTGTACCGGCAGCTTTATGACGACACCCGGCGGACGGTTCACGAACTCGCCCGCCTGGCTGGACCCTGATGCGCGTAGGAGAGAAGGAAGGATGGCACGCGTTTTTCTGATCACATCCCATTATATGGGTGTGCTTCTCATGCAGGAGTTGTTGAAGGCCGGGGATGAGGTCGTTGGGGTGGTGGCGTGGCCCGGCACGGATGGCTGGTACGTCCCTGAGGCGTACGACGTGCGCACGCACGCCTTCCGCCTCTACCTGCCGCTCTACGAGCCGGACCCGAAGAAACTCAACGGCCCGGAGTTCCTCAACGTGATCCGCAAGCTGGAGCCGGACTACATCGTGTCGGGCTTCTACCCGAAGATCTTCAAGGATGCGCTGCTCAGCATCCCGAAGCACGGCTGCGTGAATGTCCACCCCACCGGGCTGCCCCGTTTCCGGGGGCTGTCGCCCTACTTCACGCATATGCTGTTCGGCGACGACCGCAACTACATCACGATGCACTGGCTGGACCGGGGCGTGGACACCGGGGATATCATCGCGCAGGCGTCGGTGGAGATCCTGCCGGAGGATACGGGCTTCACCTGCGGCCACCGCCTGATCGAGGCCGGGGCGGCCATGTTTGCCGAATACTGGCCGCAGGTCAAGGCCGGTACCGCCCCCCGCACCCCGCAGGACCCCGCCCTGGCTTCCAACTTCAACTTCGATTGGGCGTTGGCCGAGATCGATTGGACGAAGTCGAACGTCGAGATCTGGAACCTGGTGCGCAGCCTATCTGCCCCGCTGGACGGGGCGTGGACGGTGGTCGGGGGCCATAAGGTTCACGTCTGGAAGGTTCGCGTCGTCCCGCCGGAAGAGGAGTTGTCCGTACCGGGCGCCGTGCCCCGGCAGGTCCTCGCGCTGACCGGGAAGGGGTTGTGGGTCCAGTGCGGCAGCGGCCAGTTGGAGATCGTGGAAGCGACGGCTGACGATCTGCCGGATCGCCCCGTGCCGGAGATCATCGCCCCGGCATTCGGGACGGCGCCGGTTTTGCTCGGCTAGCCGCTTCCCAGGGAAAGAAAAAAGGGCCGCGCGATCCCGACTGCGCGGCCCTGTTGCGTTCTAGCGCGGCACGGCGGTCGACTCGCCGCGCACCTCGCGCACGACCTGCATGAAGGCGCGCACGCGCTCCACGTCCACCTCGTTCCAGATGTACCCGTCGCGCTTGAACGCCGTGCCGGTCACGGTGCCGTCGACGACGGCGAGCTGCTGCGCGATGTTCGAGATGTTGACGCCTGTATTCGCCAGGATCGGCGTGTCCGGCACGGCATCCTTCACCCGCTTCAGGGTCGCGGCGGATGTCTCGACGCCAGCGGTTATGCCGGAGACGCACAGCGCGTCCGGGCGGGTGTTGAACACGGTCGAGCGGGCGATGTCTGCGATGTCCCGGTTGCCGAGGTAGGCGGCCGCTTCGGGCACGATGTTGAACAGCAGCTTGACGTTCTCCCCGTGGATCGCGTGCTTGTGGCGGATGACCTCACCGCAGTTGGTGTTCCACAGCCCGAAGTCGCTGGCATACACCCCGGTGAAGATCTCACGCACGAACGAGGCGCCCGTCGCTACCGCCAGATCGATCGATGCGGTGGCGTCCCACAGCACGTTCACCCCGAACGGGACGCGGATCTCCGGCTTCAACTCCCCGATGATGCGCGCCATGCTCGCCGTAGTGATCGTGTGCACCTTCGTCAGGTAGGGGAGGCTGTGCTCGTTCGAGAACATCACGGCGTCCACCCCGCCGTCTTGCAGTGCGCGGAGATCGGCGCGAGCCTGCTCAATGACCCACTCCATGCCCTTCTCGGGGTCATAGTCGGGGTCCCCCGGCAGGGCGCGGAAGTGGCACATCGCGATGATGGGCTTGCTCACACCGAATAAGTCGTTCAACCAGCTCATCTTTTTTGCATCCTTTATTGATGATCACAAGGACCAAAGCAACCTTATCCAGATCGAGCCGGGGCCTTGTTCCGGACCTGGC
>CAZGLU010000359.1:0-3063 GCA_964526095.1 uncultured Anaerolineaceae bacterium
ATGGAATCTCGTGACTGGAGTTCAGACGTGTGCTCTTCCGATCTCCTCGACGAAGCGGATGTCATGCTCGCGCGGGTTGATGCCCAACGCCTCCAGGCTCGCCAGGTACAACTCCTGCGGGTTGCCGGGGTCCGGCTTGAGGATGACCTGGTACTGGTAGTGAAGCTGCATCCGGTTCGGGTTCTCGCCGTAGCGACCGTCATCGGGGCGCACGGACGGCTCGACGTAGCCGACGCGCCACGGCTCCGGGCCGAGCACGGCCAGCAGGGTCGCCGGGTTGCCGGTCCCTGCGCCGACCTGCACGTTGTACGGCTGCCAGATCACACAGCCCTGGCCCGCCCAGAACTGGTGCAGCGTCATGATCGCGTCTTGGAAGGAAAGCGGTTTGGGCATGGTCTGACCTCGGATGCTTCGCGTGGTGGAACGGTTCACAGAACGGGCGCATTATAACACAGCCCGGCTGCGAACCGGGAAGGTCGCCACGAATTTCGGCGGGGGACGGAACAAATCAGCCCGTAGAAACGTATATGGTTATAGATAGTCGTGAGGCGTAAAGGGGTAAACGAGGACGAGAATGGAACGCTCGCGGACGACCTTCGTATCGATCTGGATCCTGATCACGCTGCTGCTGCTCGCGCTGCTGGCGGCGTCCCTGTTGTCCATCCAGCACGCCGAAGCGGCAGCCGAAACGGCGGCGAGCGAGAGCGCGATCGTGCAGACCGCGCTGGCCGCCTTTGCCATGCCCGCCGCGCGGCTCTCCGGCACCCTGCAACTGGCGCGCGCGGCCCGTTAGCACGCCTACCTTTCCGGCCGCGCACGCTCCGGCAGCTCGGTCAGCGTATAGGGCGCGGCGGGCTGCCGGTAGTCGGCGCGGCGCAGGACGTAGCGCACCATCTCCGAACCGTAGTACGTGCCGATGCCCTCATAGACCATGCCGACCTTCTCCATCACGCGGCGCGAGGCGCCGTTCTCCGGCACGGTCACCGCGATGATGTGGTCAAGCTGCGCGTGCTCGAAGCCGAAGCGGATCGAGGCGCGCGCCGCCTCCGTGACCAGCCCGCGCCCCCAGTACGGCTTGGCGATGGCGTAGGCCAGCTCCACCTCCGGCGCGTCGGGCAGGTTTTGCAGCCCGCAGTGGCCGATCACGTTCCCTTCCCCGCGCAGTTCGACCGCCCACAGCCCATAGCCGTGTTCGGCCCAGTGCGCCTGCACGCGGTCGATCATCAGCCGCGCGCGCTCGACCGGCAGCGGCTTGCCGCCGGGCAGGTAGCGCATCACATCCGGATCGCTGAAGATCGCGCGGTGGTAGGCGTCCACGTCCTCCAGTGTGAAGGGACGCAGGCGCAGCCGCGCCGTATCAACCCGACTTAAAGCCATTAGTTCTGCTCCCCGGTCATGTAGAAGACACCCGGAAAATCGACGGCCTGCGGCTGCAACGCCTGGGCGGCTTCGGCGTCCTGGTAGAACGTCGATAGCAGGAACGCAGTCGCCATGTGGTTGATCAGGTCGTGGACGCGGTCCATATCCCAGACCAGGTCCGAGCAGCGGTCGAAGGCCGCGGCCTCCATCAGCGGCGTGCAGGCGTTCGCGAACAGCAGATGCTCGCCGTTCTCAAACACGACGAGGTGACGGTCGGGGCTGCTCACCCCCGCGTAAGCAGCATACGCATCGCGCGGGGGGTAAGTGGTGCTGTCCGCCGAGCCGACCATGATCATCGCCGGGACCTCGACGGTCGCCAGCCCCTCCGCGCCGAAGATCGGCGCGTTCCACGGCGCCAGGGCGATCACTGCCCCGATGCGCGGATCGGTCGTGGGCGGCCAGGGGCCGTCAGGCGGCGCGTCAAGCCCGCGCAGCTCCGCAACGCGCCCGTCAGCGTCCTGCAAGAAGCACACCAGCGTGCGCACGTGAGCCGCCTGGCTGGCGGTCAGGTCGGCTGGCTCCGGGCTGCTCGGCGCGAGGGTGGTGAAGGTCGGGTCGGCGCACCACTCGCGCAGTGCCCCGAAGTCGAGCCGCGCCCCGGCTGCCGCCAGCGCCGTGAACCCGGCGCTGGCATGTCGCGCCACCGCCACGCGCTCGACGGCCACCAACCCGGTGACCGGCCCGCCCTCCGCCGCCTGCCCCGCCATGAAGTCGATCTGCGCCAGCACGTCGAGCGGGCGGTAGGCGTAGTTATCGACGATGCCGCCGGGCACGTTGCCGAACAGCAGCGTATCCGCGAGCGTGTTACCGGGGTGGTCCGCCGCGATCACGACGAAGCCATATGAAGCGAGATGCTCGACAAAATACAGGCTTTGCAGCCGGAAGCCGCCGCTGCCGTGGGAAAAGACGACGAGGGGATACGGGCCATGCTGAAGGTCCGGCGCGGCGTCGTGCAGGGCGCCCCCTTCGAGGCGGAGTATGCCATACCGGTACGACCCGGCCTCCGCATCCTCACCGGGATCAAGCGCCGGGTACCATACCGTTGCCGACAGCTCGCGCCCCGGCTGCGGCACCGTGACCTCGCGCGTACCGACCGCATAGGGGCCGGGCCAGGCGTAGGTTGGGGCATCGGGACGCTGCGCACCGGCGCCCGGCGCGATGGGGGACAGGCAGACCAGCAAAACGATCAGCAGAAAGGGGACCGAACCCGTAATGCGCCGTTTCATCCCCGCCCTCCTTCATGGGCCGCCGACGCTTTACATCTCCTCACGGCGCAGGCGCCGTAAAAACTCCACGCTTTGCAGGCGTTGTTCGAGCAGGTAGGTGACGGTCGCCAGCGAATGCGCCTCCAGCTCGCGGTGTAGCTCACCACCCAGCCGCAGGCCCTTGACCGCCTCCCACGGCTGCGTCTGGAAGTAGCGCAGCGCCTTGAGCGCATTGAGGCTGAGCGGCGCGCCCCGGCTCCCGCCGCCGTAGTGGTCCGGGCAAATCACGCCGCCGTCCGCTGCGCTGTAGAACTGGTCGCGCGGGGTTAGCTCCTCCTGCCCCACCGCGCAGTGATGCAGCGCCGGAGCGAAGCCCGCCAGCCGCAGCAGCGCCAGTTCGTAGTAGCGCGCCACCAGCCGCGGATCGACGTCGTCGCAC
>CAZGLU010000359.1:3073-4553 GCA_964526095.1 uncultured Anaerolineaceae bacterium
TCGCACAGCCAGCCCAGCGCATTGCGCAGCAGATCGAACTCGGCGCGGCTGGCGTCCTGTTCGGCGGTGAAGCGGTCCAGCAGTTCGACGAAGTGGCTGGCGTAGGTCATGCGGATCAGGTCGCCGCGCAGCGGGAGGAACGACTCCTTCATCTCCGCCTGCGAGACGATGTGCAAATCCCGCCCGCGCGCGATCAGCATATCGACCAGCGCGTACAACTCGACATGGCCCGTCTTGCGTGCGGCGATCTTGCGCGCGCCCTTGGCGATGGCGCGCAGCTTGCCGTGACCGGGGGTCAGCAGCGTCAGCAGCCGGTCGGCCTCGCCGAAGTCCTGCCGCCGCAGGACGATCGCTTCCGTGCGAAAAACCCGATCGCGCGTGGTCACGCCTCTTCCGCCGCCTCAACCCCTTCGGCCAGATCGCGCGGGCCGAAACCGTGCGGGAGCAGTTCGGCAAGCGGCCCCTCAAAGCCCACCTCGCCCGCCGGGTCCACCGTGATGACGGTCATCTCCGGACCGAACTCGTACAGGAACTGGCGGCAGATGCCGCACGGCGTCGCGGCGTTGCTGGTCGCCACCGCCACGGCCCGGAAGTCCCGCGCCCCCTCGCTGACCGCCTTCACGGCGGCGGTGCGCTCGCCGCAGATCGTCGCCCCATACGACGCGATCTCGACGTTGCAGCCGGTGTATACCTCGCCGGACGCGGTCAGGATCGCCGCGCCGACGGCGTATGCCGAGTACGGGACGTACGCCCGCCCGCGCGCTTCGATCGCCGCCGCGATCAATTCCCGGCGCTGTTCCTCGGTGATTTTGGAGGGAGTAGAGGTCATGGGGTGCGCTTTCGATCCGGTTGATTCACCTCGTTCAGGGACCGTTGAGTATACCGCAAAGCGGCCGGTTCCGCCCGAAGCTGAGGCGGCGGCGCGGCGTCGAAAGGCTGCGCATCCTGGGGCGGCGTTCCCCTCTCCAACTTGATGACCGAGAGGGGCGAGCGGGGCGGAGGGCTGAAGGGCCTGACGCGCCCTGGCGGAATTAGCTTGCGCTGCGGGTTCGTCCAGGCGACCGGCTCACAACAACCGCAGCAGGTATTGGCGCAGGAACGCGCCCGCCCTTCAATCCGGCGAGGCGGCAGGTTCCTCGCGCATATCCTCGACGTCCTCGGCCGAGGGCACGCGCACCACGCGGATCTTGCGGATGCGGCGGTCGTCCACCGTCAGCACCTCCAGGCGCAGGTTTTCGTCGGCATCGATCTGCTCACCGATGATCGGCACCTTGCCCAGGCGGCTGAAGATGTAGCCGCCGAGCGTGTCGCTCTCGTCGGTGGGCAGGTCGACGTCCAGCAGGCGGTTGAGGTCGTCCAGGTCGATCCCGGCGTCGAAGATGTATTCGTCGTCGCTGACCTTCTGCCAGACCTCCTCCTCGTTGACGTCGTACTCGTCGCGGATCTCGCCCACGATCTCTTCGATCAGGTCTTCGAGCGT
>CAZGLU010000360.1:0-4524 GCA_964526095.1 uncultured Anaerolineaceae bacterium
CGCCCCCCGACGCCCCACCGGCGACGATGGGCACAGCGTCACCGAGCGTCCCGGCGCTCACGACGGGGCCTGTCTCGATCACCGGGCCGGGGTCGAAGACCGGCCCCACCCCACCGCCGAGGATCAGCGACCCGTGGCCGATGGCGCCCGCGTTGTTCAGGAAGGGCGTGGAGACGGCAGGGATCGTGCCGGGATTCGAGGTGGACGAGGGCCTGAGCCGGGCGGCGAGGTGGGCGGAGGGCGACGACCGCGCGGCGTCCAGCACCACGCTCGCGCCGTGTTGGGGGTCCCAGACGATCCGGCCATGCTCGAAGGTGTTGAAGCGCCCTTCCCCATCGGGGGTAACCTGCTCGTCGCCGGTCGGATAACCGAGCGGGCCGCGCTCCCAATTCGACTCGGCCCACTTCTGGCGGATCGGGCCATACACCGCATGCGCGCCGGTCTCGCGCGTCCAAAAAATGGAGCCGCCCTGAAAATGGTTGTAGCGGCCCCTGCGGTCCAGCGTGCGCGTCTCGTCGGTGAGGGGATACCCCAGAGCGCCACGCTCAGCGCCGAGCGCCATCCACTTGCGGCGGATGGGGCCATGGACCGCGTGCGCGCCGATCGAGGGATGAAAAGCGATCGAGGTACCAGGCTCGTAGTGACTCACGAACCCTTCGCCATCGGGGTCGGGGACCGGCGATCGGCGGGGGCCAAGTTGAAAGCCAGCCTGAATAAGCTGCTCGTATTTGCGATCGAGAGCCACGTCGGGATTGGACATAGCCGATCCTCCTAACATGTAGTTCTCTATACGGGTGGCTTGCGGGTGCCCACGCCCTCGAGCACTAAAGAACGGGCGACAGCGTGCGGTGGGAAAAACCGATCGGTGGAAGGACGGGAAGCAGGCCGAGCATCAACAGCCCCGGCGTGCCTGAGCACACGGCAGCTTTTGAAGGGAGCCTGGGAAGGCTAAACCTTGAGCAGGATCGGATAATGGCTCGTTTCGTGTGTGTTTTTAATGGATTCTCACTATACAAGTATTTATGAAGGTATGTCAACGAATTATATAAAGTGTTTATTATTTTGATTCGGTTTATTTTCAGGTGTGCCGAAAAGCCGTACGAAAGCCGCGTAGCATGTGGGGCGACAAGCCGCGCGAAAACAAAAAGGTGGCCGCGCACGACGACCACCTCATTGCGTCAGGGTATTGTGCCGGGGTAAGGCCCCTGGCTACACCAACCCGCTGACGAGCGCGTTGAAGTGCCGCGCGTTCTCGACCAGATCCGGCCCGGCGCGGTGCAGCCCGCCGCCGATAAGGTAGATCACGTCCATGCCGTAGACCTGATGCATATCCTCGATGCGGTCCAGGCTCATGCCGCCGCCGGGGGTCGGGAAGATGGGCTTGATGTGGCCCATATCGGTCGAGCAGCCGTCCACGATGTCGCAACATTCGCTGCGGCTGAAGGAAAAGCGCCCGCCGTAGTTGGGGTACACGCTCGCGTCCGCGCCCGCGAGGCGCATTAACTCACCATAGAGCGCGGCGTGCGACAGGCCGCTGGTCGGCGACACCACGAAGCTGCCCTGAAACGCCGGATGGCTCATGATCGGCAGGTCGATACGGTCATCGTCGGCCAACAGCCGCATGGCGTCCATACCGACCAGGCCGGGGCACACGAGCAGGCCCCCGGCGCCCGCCTGCTTGGCGAACAGCGCGCGGTCCAAGAGCTTGTCCGCCGGGGCGCTGACGTGCGGCATGTAGATGGCGGAGCGGCCCGTCTCCGCGTTCGCCTTTGCGACCGCCTCGGTACAGCGCAGCACCCGCTCCTCGAAGGGGCAGAACGGCTGGTTCGCCAGCCCGTGATCGTCCTTGACGATATCGATGCCACCGAGGGCAAACTTATAGGCCAGGTCCGCGAGGTGTTCCGGCGGGAGGCCCATCGGCTTGAGGGCGGTGCACAGCAGCGGGCGATCCGGAACCCCGACCAGCTTGCGGACCCCTTCCTTGCCGAAGCGCGGCCCCTTGAACTTCGCCAGCAGCGAGGCCGGGAGGTCGAACGACTCCACGCGGATGCCGGGCTTGATGCTGGAGTTGCCGAAGATCACGTTGAGCAACTGCGTCAGCTCGTCCCCCACCGTCTCAATCGCGTAGCTGATGGTGACGGCGTAGCGGCCATCATCCAACTCATCGAGGTCCTCGATGCGACCCACGATGCTGTCGTGGATATCGCCCATAGGCAGGAGATCGTCGGGGAACTCGACAGTCTGTTCGAGCGCGATCCCCTGCGCGGCCATCTCGGCATCCTGCCGGGTGCCGCTGAGGTGATAGACAACTTTGAAACGCTCGCCCGATAGACAGGGCACGTCGATCCTGTTTAACGGCATCATAGGGCTTCTGCCTTCGCGGCGCTGTGCACCGGCTCGATCCGCACAGCGAGGAAATCGTCTTCGGTCAAACCAAACTGCTTACCCACAAGCTGCTCGATCGCCTGAACGAGCGCACCGGCGTCCAGCCCGTACTCGCGCATCAGGTAGTGCTGGCTGGCGCCATGGGCGTAGGTGTCCTTGAGGCCGATCCGCACCAGCTTCTGCCCGATGCCGTTCTCAGCGATCAGCTCGGCTACGGCGCTGCCCAGGCCGCCGACGATGGTGTGGTTCTCCATGGTGATGACGCCGTACTTGGCCTTCTTGATGGCGGCGAGGACGCGGGGATCGGTGAACGGCTTGAGCGTCGAGATGTGCAGATGCTCGACGGACAGGCCGCGCTCGGCCAGCACGGACAGCGCGCGCATGGCCTCCTCGGTGCAGATCCCGGACGAGAGCACCGTCACGTCGGTGCCCTGGCTGAGCACGCGGGCGGTGTTGAAGGCCATCGGCTCCGAGCGGTCGAACAGGCGCGGTATGCGCCCGCGCAGCATGCGGATGTAGACCGGGCCGTTCACGGCGTGGGCCACGTCCAGCACGGTCTCGACCTCGGTCGCGTCGCCCGTCTCAAGGATGGTCATGTTGGGCACGGCGCGCAGCACGGCGACGTCGTCGATGGCCTGATGCGTCACGCCGCCGGGCGTGGTGATGCCGGGCAGGAACCCGACGAGGCGCACCGGCAGGTTCGGATAGGCGATCGACATCTGGACCTGGTCGAGCGGGCGGCGGTAGATGAACACGGCGAAGGTGTGGATCCAGGGGGTGAAGCCCTCGCGCGCCAGCCCGGCGGCGAAGCCCATCATGTTCTGCTCGGCCATGCCCATGCTGAAGAAGCGATCGGGATACGTCTCGCGCCACTCACCCACCTCGCAGGAGTTCGTGAGGTCCGCCGAGAGCACGATCACTTCGGGCTTGTCTTTGGCCCACTCGATAAAGTTGCGTACATGGGGCCGGGTTACGATCTCCATCGTCTGCGCTCCTAATTCTGTACCGTGCCACGCATGCGGTCGTAGAGTTCCTGGTACGCCTGACGTTCCTCGTCGGACTTGAACCGGAGGTAGTGCAGCTTGGGCGCGCGCTCACCCAGCAACTCGATGCCGCACACCGGGTTGGTCATCGCCAGCACGACAAGCGGCCGCCCGTCCGGCTCAAGCTCGGCGGGGGCGGCGAGCGCCTCCGGATCGTGCCCGTCCACGCGGAACACGCGCGCGCCGAACGCCTCCAGGCGTTTGTCCAGCGGCTCGATGTTCATGACATCTTCCATCGCGCCGTCGCACTGCTGGCCGTTGACATCGACGTAAACGCCGATGTTGTCCAGCTTGTAGTAGGCCATCGTGGCGAACGCCTCCCAGACCTGGCCCTCCTGGAACTCGCCATCAGTCATGAAGACCCACACGCGGCCCGTATCCCCGCGCAGCTTGCGCGCCAGCGCGATGCCGCCCGCCTGACTGATGCCCTGGCCGAGCGAGCCGGTGGTCGTCTCGGCGCCGGGCGAGTGCTCGGCGGCGATCATCTCGACCGTGCTGCCATCCTGGTTGAACTGCTCCAGCCCTTCGGGCGCCATGCGGCCTACCTCGATCAGCGTGGAGTAGAGGACCAGCGCATAGTGCGAGGGCGAGAAGATGAAACGGTCCAGGTCCGGCGCCTTCGGGCCGTTGTAGATCGCACCGGTCTGGTACGGACGGCCAGGGCCGGGCACACCACTGAACGGCACGGGCACCATCGGCCCCTGGCTGGGTCCGAGCTTCATGACCCGGGTGTAGAGCGTGGCGAAGATCTCGGCGGAAGAACACGCCTGACTCAGGTAGCCGCCATCGTTCGCCATGACGTGCCCGAAGACCCGCAGGCGAATGTTGGCGGCGACCCGGCGCGCTTCCTCGACCCAGCTTACTGTGTCAACCTGACTCATGCGAAGCTCCTTTGGTTAGCCCTCTTGCTGCATGATCTTGCGGAGGTTTTCCTCATACGGCGGGTAGACCACACCACGCTCGGTGATGATGGCCGTGATGTAGCGGGCGGGCGTCACGTCGAAGGCCGGGTTGCCGACCTCCACCCCGTCGGGGGTGATGCGCGTCTCGCCAGATCGGAAGAGCGTCGTGTAGGGAAAGAGTGTAGGATAGGGTG
>CAZGLU010000361.1:0-2691 GCA_964526095.1 uncultured Anaerolineaceae bacterium
CTTTCCCTACACGACGCTCTTCCGATCTATCCGCTGGACGGCCTCGACCTCGTCCGCCAGCGCAAGCCGGACCTGATCGTGCTGGACCTGACCATGCCGGAGATGGACGGCTTCACGCTGCTGGAGGCGTTCAAGGCGGACCCGGAGACGGCGCATATACCGGTGGTGGTGGTGTCGGCCAAGACGCTCACGGCCGCCGACCATGCGCGGCTGGAGGGGCGCGCGGAATCGCTGTGGCAGAAGGGCGCCTTCAACACGCGCGAATTGGTCGAGCACGTGGTCCAGACGCTCGGCGGCGCGGAGCGCGACCCGCTGCTGGAGGCGACGCAGGGCAAGGTCGCCGCTGCGCCCAAGCCCGAACGCCAGGCGGTGGCCGCGCAGCCCGTGCGGGACGTCGTGGTGATCGACGACGACCACCGCGACGCGCGGCTGGTCCGGCGGCTGTTGGAGGCGACGGGCCGCTATCGTGTGCATGAGGCGCACGACGGCCAGAGCGGGTGGCGGCTCGTGCGCGAGCGCCTGCCCGACCTGATCGTGCTGGACCTCATGCTGCCTGACGTTTCGGGCGAGGAATTGCTGGAGCGTTTCAAGCGTGACGACGAGTTGGGCGAGATCCCGGTGGTGATCCTGACCGCCAAGGACCTCCTCCCCGCCGAGCGCGAACGCCTCATGGGTAAGATCATTTCGCTGTTCCAGAAGGCCAGCCTGGACCGGCAGGCCCTGGTCGAGCATGTCGATGAAACGCTGCGCGACGGGGGTCGCTAGCGGCGTGACGGCGTGTGGTATGTCCCGAGTCACAGGGGGAAGTGTCGCTCGGCGTTAGATCTGGTGGGAGCACAACATGGCTTCGAAACGCATTCTGTATGTCGAGGATAATTTTCAGAACAAGCGCCTGGTGCGGAAGATCCTGTCGGCGCGCGGCTACGAGGTCCTTGAGGCGGACGACGGCCTCACGGCGGTCGAGCTGGCCAGCCGGGAGCGTCCCGACCTGATCCTGATGGACATCAGCCTGCCGGGTATTGACGGCGTCGAAGCCACGCGCCGCATCAAGACGTACCCCGAAACGGCGGGGATCCCCATCGTGGCGCTGACCGCCAACGCCATGCGCGGCGACCGCGAGCGCTTCCTGGCTGCCGGTTGTGACGATTACCTGCCCAAGCCGATCAGCACCGTCGAGCTGATCGGCATGATCGGCAAGTTCCTGGGGGTGCTGCCCGAACGTCCGTAAACCTTACACGTTGCGCGCCGCTACGCCCGGCGTGCCGTTTTTGCTCCACGCCTGACGCCCGGCTGATATGCATTGGTCGGGCGTCAGGCGTGCTTGTGAAAACCGTGCTAAGATAAATAAGATCGACTGAATTAAATCTGATCCGTTTTATTCTATCTGCTCTTATCGTTCCGCTAGCACAATCGTGCATCGGGTCGTCGTTCACCTGAACAAGAGGGCGAGTCATCATGAAACGTGCATTATCGCGTGGCTTTCTGATTCTTGCGCTGGGTGTGATGGTCCTCAGCGGGTTGCTGCACGACGCGCGCCCCGGCCAGGCGCAGACGTATCCTTGGGAAGTGGACGTTTTCTTTACGCCTAATCTGGGCCTCACGCCTGACTACGAGACGGACACCACCGCGCTCCTCGACTACACCTGGCCCACCGCCCCGGTGATCAACGGTGCGACGGTGCCGGGCGCGCCGGACGATGGCTACTCGGTGCGTTTCACACGCAACGTCTCCTTCACGGCGGGCTTGTATACCTTCACCCTGATCGGGGACGAAGGGGTGAACCTGTACGTCGATGGCGTGCACTACATCAACCGGTGGGACAACGCTGCACCAGCCACCTTCACCGCCGATGTGCAGTTGTCAGCCGGTTTCCACGTGATCGTGGTCGAGATGGAGGACACCGGCGGCGAGGGGCGCGTCGCGCTGACGTGGACCGTCGTGCCGCCCACCGCCATGCCGCCCACCCTCACGCCGACCAGCGGCCCGGTGTACGTGCCCTCGACCAACGCCTGGAACGCGGAGTTCTTCAATAACCCGGACCTCTCCGGCGCGCCGGTGTTCATCGGGGTTTACCCGCCCAGCGGCCTGAACCTGAATTGGGGCCTGGGCAGCCCGAACCCGGCGGTCCCAGTCGATAACTTCTCCGCACGCTTCACGCGCACGATCAACATCCCGGCGGAGATGCCAGCCGGTACCTATCGCTTCTACGCCCGTGCCGATGACGCGTTCCGCTTCTACATCAACAACAACGCCGGGACGGACTACCTGCTGTTCGACTTCTGGGGCTACAAGCGGAACGAAACCTTTACCGCCGACTATCCGCTCGGCCCCGGCTCGCACACCTTCCGCTTCGAGTTCCAGGAGCTGACCGCCGACGCGTACGTGTTCCTGACGTGGTCGCCGCCCAACGCCCAGAACCCGATCCTGAACCCGGACGGCGGAACTGGTGACACAAATAATCCTAATGAAGGATTTGGTCTAGCAGCCTGCCCGTATGGTTCTGTCCCAGGGAGTCCTACAGTCCCTGCCGGCTGGCCTCCCGTCGCGGGACCATCGGCAATTTGTAACGATGGATGGAATTCATATTCCAATAATCCTAATGGTACTTGTTCATGGCATGGCGGAGTTAGGGCGTGGTGTATCGGATCACCTCCTTCGGGTGCAACGCCCCTACCGGGGGTTGCGACCCTG
>CAZGLU010000361.1:2701-4523 GCA_964526095.1 uncultured Anaerolineaceae bacterium
TGACCCCGCTGCCCCCGGCTGCGGCGGGCACGGTGAACGTCAACATCCTGAACTTCCGCGCCGGGCCCTCGCTGCAGGCGGAGATCATCGGCAAGCTGAACCGGGGTTTTACCTACCCGATCCAGGGCCGCACGCCGGACTCGACGTGGCTGTACATCAGCGTCGGCGGGCGGCTGGGCTGGGTCATGGGCCAGTATCTGGCGATCGAGGGCGACCTCAACGCCGTGCCGGTGATCCCGTACGAGTCGGCGGGCATCGCGCCCACCCCGACGCCGACGCCGCTGCCGCAAATCCAGCTACCCGACGTCAACGTGCGGGGCCGCACGCTCGCCAACCTCGTCATCCGAAGCGACCCGAACCGCCGCGCGGAGCGGCTAGGCGTGATCCCGTGGAACACCGAGGTGCAGATCTTTGGCCGCGACAACGGGCACGCGTGGTACCTGCTCAACTATAACGGCATCGTGGGCTGGTCCTACGCGCCGCTGATCCGCCTGACGCTCGGCGCGTTCGACGACCTGCCCTACCTGGACGGCTCGGTGCCGGTCTTCGCGCCCCCGCCGACGGAGGGCATCATCGCGCAGGCGTTCGGCAACATGCGCATCCGCAGCGGGCCGGGCCTGAACTTCCCGCAGATCAGCAAGGCGCAGTGGGGCACGCGTGTCGAGGTGCTGGGCCGCAGCCCGGACCGCCAGTGGCTCAAGATCCGGCACGGGGATGTCGTCGGGTGGTCGGCGGCAGCGTGGTACCGCATCATGCAGGGCAGCCTGGCCGACGTGCCGACGGTCACGGAGTAGCCCCGCACCGGGCAACAACAGCTTGACAGGGCCGCCCCCGGCGTTACAAGCCGGGGGCTGTTTTTGTATACTCTGTGGTGTAAGCCTGTTGCACGTACCCTGGTCCTGCTAGGACTCTTGTCGTATCGAGTTTTCTGCTGATGTCAGGCTATACTCGTAGGTACAGGTGAACCAACCACACGAGCAGGCAAGCGCGTAATGTCACTTTCTGAGGGGATCTACAACACTCAACAACTCGCCAATGCTGCCGAAGCGTTTGTGGACGCCCTCAACCGGCGGTTTCCGCCCGACCTTTTCGAGCAGTTCTTTCACGAAGATAGCATCCGATCCGCCTATTGGCGCGCGCTGGATCAGGCGCTGAGCGGCTACGCGACCCCGACCCGCGCCGACCTGGTGGACGGGTTGATGGCGGGGCAGGTGCTGGCCGATCCGCGTGTGGTGGGCGAGCTGCTCAAGCAGTTGCGGCCCGGCGACGCGCCCGATTACGCGGCGGTGGCCGAGGTCTGGCGCGAGACGGCGCCCGGTCGAGCGGCGGCGCAGCCCGACGAGGCGCGCGAGCTGTTCCAGGCGATCGCCACGGCGCTGCACGCGTCGCCTGACCTGCACCTCGTCCTCCAACAGCTTTCCCGCGCCACGGTCCCTGAGCCGGAAGATGCCGCGATCGCCCTGGACGAAGACCTCAACCGCCTGCTGGACGCGGCCCTGGTCGCCGGTACGAGCGC
The DNA here is from genome assembly GCA_964526095.1 of uncultured Anaerolineaceae bacterium. Classification (GTDB taxonomy): domain Bacteria; phylum Chloroflexota; class Anaerolineae; order Aggregatilineales; family Aggregatilineaceae; genus Aggregatilinea. The sequence continues at coordinate 4,218 of CAZGLU010000361.1, forward strand.
AATGCCGCGCCAGATCCGGCACCTGCTCGCGCTGGGGGCGGAACATCGCACGCTGCCGCCCCATGACACCGGCACGATGCTGCTGGCGCTGGCGCACGTAGCCGCGTACCTGCCGCCCGGCGCGCTCCGCCTCGTGTGGGACCGCGTGCTGCACCTGGACGATCCTGCCCTGCGGATCCGGGTGTTGGGGCGGCTGGCGCCGTACGTGCAATCCCTGGCCCACTCGCCGGACCTCCTGGGGCTGGTCGAGGACGCCATCACGCGCAGCGACCCGCCCATCGACCCCGTGACGCGTGTCGAGGCGCT
>CAZGLU010000362.1:0-4514 GCA_964526095.1 uncultured Anaerolineaceae bacterium
CGCGCTGCCGCTGCGCGTGGCCGCCTATAACATGCACGGCAAGACGTCGGAGCCTGCCCAGGTGGCGGAACTGGTGTTGGCATTGGACGCAGACGTGGTCGGGCTGAACGAGGTCGGTTACTGGCACGCGCGGGACATCGAGCGCGCGACGGCGGATGAGTATCCGTATCAGGTGTGGTACCCCCGGCCAACGGTGCACGGCGTCGGCCTGCTTAGCCGCTACCCGGTGCTCGAAGAGGCGGTCGTAATGCCGCAGTCCGACTCGAACCTGCATCTGCGCGCCGTGCTGGACGTGAACGGGACGCCGGTGACGGTCTTCGTGGCGCACCCGCCGTCGCCCACCGGCCCCTTCTCCGTCCTGCATTACAACGACGGCCCGCGCAACACCGAGCTGGCCGTGCTGCGGGAGTGGGTCGCGGCAGAAAGCGGCCCGGTGCTGGTGTTGTGCGACTGCAATATGTCGGACCAGTCCGACGCCTACCGCGCGATGGACGCGCTGCTCGACGACGCACACCGCGCCGCCGGGCACGGCTTCGGATTCACCTTCCCGTACGGGCGCACGTTCCTGCCGCCGCTGGTACGCATCGACTACGTGTGGTACAGCGAGGACTTCGCCGCGCTGGACGCCTACCCGGCGGCGGGCAGCGGCTCATCCGACCACCGACCGGTCGTGGCGGAACTGGCGCTGAGGCCGCCGTCCGCCGGGTCCTGACGCGGGGAGCGGACCGGGCCGCTGTGGGGGCGAGTCGGAGGGGTTGACAATGAGCGAATACTCCCAATCACGGGCCGCGCCGGGCGCCGGGTTCCGGCGTTTGCTGGCCGCCGCGTGGAGGCTGGCGCAGGCCGGGATCGCGGTGTACGGGCTGCTGACGATCGCGTACCTGTTGGCCCGGCTGACGGTCGGGGAGCGGTGGAACGCTGTGGCGTGGGCCAACAACTTCGTGCCCTGGCTCGCGCTGGGCAGCCTGATCGCGGCGGTCGCGGCGCTGCCCTCACGGCGGCGCTGGGCGCTGCTGGCGCTGCACGCCCCGATGCTGGCCGCCTTCGTGCTGCTGTACGGCGAGCTGCTGCTGCCACGCCGGGGGGTCGTCCAGGCACGCAGCGGCCACGAGTTCACCGCCGCAACGTACAACATCCTCTCCAAACACTCCGAACCGGCGCGCGTGCTGGACGTGATCCGCGCGATGGACGCCGATATCGTGGGCTTGCAGGAGGTGGGGCCGCGACACGTGGCGACGCTCCAGGCGGCGCTGGCCGAGGATTACCCCTATCAGGTGTGGTATCCCAGGCTGCCGGTGCACGGCGTCGGCCTGCTCAGCCGCTACCCGATCCGCGAGGAGGCGCTGTTCTACCCGCTGCCCGACTCGATGCTGCACCTGCGCGCCGTGGTCGAGGTGGAGGGCGCCCCGGTCACCGTCTTCGTGGCGCACCCCCGACCCCCGCGCGGGCTGCTGCCGTTCATCTACGACGACGCCGGGCGCGACATCGAGTTGGCGGACCTGCGCGCCCGCGTCGAGGCCGAGCGCGGTCCGGTGCTGGTGCTGTGCGACTGCAACATGTCCGACCAGAGCGACGCCTATCGCGCCCTGGCGGGCGTGCTGCACGACGCCTTCCGCGAGGCCGGATGGGGCATGGACTTCTCCTTCCCCAACCGGCCGGGCGACGAGGGGCGCGGGCTGCGCCTGGTGCGGATCGATTACGTGTGGCACGACGATCACTTCGCGGCGCTTGAGGCGCGCACCTGGCCCGACGCGGGCACGTCCGATCACCGCCCGGTCGTCGCGCGGCTGGCGCTGGAAGCGGAGGGATCGTGAGCCGGTGGGGCGTCCTGGCCCGGCTGGCGGGGGCCGCGATCCCGGCGCTGGCGTGGTACGCCACACGCATCGTGCCGCGCTGGCTGCGCGTCACGCGCCTGACGCTGGCCCTGCCCGATCTGCCGCCCGCGTTTGAGGGCTACCGCATCGTACAGCTTTCCGACCTGCACCTTGGCGTCCGGTCGATGGGGCGCTACCTGCGGCGCGTGGTCGCGGCGGCCAACCGCGAGCGGCCCGATCTGGCCGTGATCACGGGGGACATCACGACCGCCCGCCGCAGCGGCGGTTTGCGCGACGGGGCGCCGGTCCTGGCCGGGCTGCGCGCGGCGGATGGCGTCTGGGCGACGCTGGGCAACCACGATTACTACACCCGTGCCACGAAGGTCAAGCACGCGCTGGCGTGGGCGGGCATCACGCTGCTGCGCAACGCGCACTCCGTCGTGGAGCGCGATGGGCAGCGGTTGGTGGTCGCGGGCGTGGACGACATGCTGTGGGGCATCCCCGACCTGCCCGCCACGCTGTGCGGCGCGCCGCCGGATGCGCCGGTGATCCTGCTGGCGCACGAGCCGGACTTTGCGCTGGTGGCGTCGCGCGATCCGCGCGTGCGGCTCCAGCTTTCCGGCCACGCGCACGGAGGACAGGTCCGCGTGCCGGGGCTGCCACCGCTGATGCTGCCGACCTACGGTAAGGTGTACCCCCATGGCACGTACCGCGTGGGCGACATGGCGCTCTACGTTTCCAGCGGCGTCGGGACGGGGCGCATCGTGGTGCGCTTCAACTGCCGCCCGGAGATCGCCGCGATCACGCTGCGACGCGCCCCGGATGGGCAGGGGGCTGTGTGGCAGCGCGGTGACGGCGTATAATGGGGCCAATGGGGCCATTCAGCCTATCGATAAATCGAAAAAAGGAGCGCAGCCCGTGTCCGACGACATCCGTACCTCTCCCCCCTTGCCGCCCGAGGAGCGCCCCGAATGGCGCTACCTGCGGCCCATGCCCGCCTCGCGTGTCTCGCAGCGGCACCCGATCATCGTCGGGCACCGGGGCGCCAGCGGCCTGGCCCCGGAGAACACCCTCGCCGCCTTCCGCGTGGCGGCGGAACTGGGGGTGGACGGGATCGAGTTCGACGTGCAGCGCACCGCCGACGGGGAGCTGATCGTCTTCCACGACGATGAGCTGGAGCGCGTCACGGACGGCAGCGGCCTCGTCTACGAGAAGACGCTGGCCGAGGTCAAGGCGCTGGACGCGGGCCGGTGGTTCGGCGCGGCCTTCGCGGGGGAGCGCGTCCCGACCCTGGCCGAGACGTTCGAGCTGTGCCGGGGCACGGACCTGCTGCTGTTCATCGAACTCAAGGATCCCTGGCGCTTCCCCGGCGTCGAGGCGGCGGTCGTCGAGATGATCCGCGCGTTCGACCTGCAAGAGCGCGTGCAGATCCGTTCGTTCTACCACGCGGCGCTGCACGTGGTACACCACGTCGCGCCGGAGATCGCGCTCTCCGAGTTGTGGTTCGACCACCTGCCCACGGACGACGAGGTGACGTTCAAGACGATCAACGCGTTCTACCCGCTGTATACCCTGGAGAACATCGCCCACATCCACGCGCGGGGGCAGCAGGCGACGGCCTGGACGGTCAACGACCTGGACGTGGCGCGCGCCCTGATCGACGCGGGGATCGATGGGCTGACGACCGACTATCCCGACCGGCTCTTGACGCTGTTCGAGGCGTAGGACGGAGCGGGAAGTGCCCCACCTCATCGACGGCCATAACCTGATCGGACACATGCGGGGTCTGCGCCTCGACGATCCGGACGACGAGGTTAAGCTGGTCCAGGCCCTCAAGGGCTTCATGATGCGCCGCCGAAAAAGCTGCAAGGTCTACTTTGATGCCGGGCTTCCGGGCGGCCCAGATCGCTACCTTTCGAGCGGAGATGTGAAGGTCGTGTTCGCGCCGGGGAGCACCCCTGCCGACATGCTGATCCTGAGGGACATCCGCCAGCTACCGGACCCTGGCAACTGGACCGTTGTGTCGGGCGACCAGGCGATCGTCTCGGAAGCCCGGCGGCGCGGGATGAGGGTGATTGACCCCAACCGGTTCGCGCAGGATCTGGAAGCGGCGCACGTTCCCGATGATGACGACCCGAACCCGCACGTCCCCCCGGACGAGGTCGAGCGGTGGCTGGAGGTGTTCGGGAAAGGCGAAAACGACGACGAGTAGCGCGCGTAACGCGGCGTCCCATGCGCCTGCCTCTCTCATATTGTTCTCATTTTTTGTTCACACGCGGCTAAAGAATCCGGATTATATTATCGGCACTAGCGTCCTCTCGGATCGGATGCAGTGGCTCACGTTGTAATGGGATAGAGTTGGCTTGTAACAACGAGAGACGCTAGGGCCTAGCACACACGGAGATGCGCGTCGCCGATGATGTTGTTAGGTCGAGAACCCGGGCCGTTTGTGGTGTCCCCCCCTCTCCACAAACGGCCCTTTCGTTTCCCACGCCCGGCGCGCGCCTAGCTGTGCCTTGTCAGTGCCTGGGGCGGCAGGTATACTTGCACCGTCGCACGGGGTGTGGCGCAGTTGGCTAGCGCGCTGCGTTTGGGACGCAGAGGTCCCGGGTTCAAGTCCCGGCACCCCGACAGCAACACGCCGGCCCATCCCCTAGATCGGAAGAGCGTCGTGTAGGGAAAGAGTGTAGGATAGGGTGT
>CAZGLU010000363.1:0-4488 GCA_964526095.1 uncultured Anaerolineaceae bacterium
CGTTCTGCGCCGGGGCCGGTGATCGCCATGCCGAAAGCTTCCGTGATGGGCGGGCCGGGCGTTGTGACCAGCAGCGGCACGGCGACCAGCACGAACGGCAGCACGACGCGCGCCCGCCATGCCAGCCGGGCCGCGCTCTCGCCGCCGAACGCCGCGAGGCTGGCGACCAGCGCCCACAGCAGCGGGTACGCGGGCCACGCACGCGCCGGGGTCAGGGTGATGCCGAGCACGAGCAGCAGCGTGACGACCAGCTTAACGCGCGGGTCAAGCCGGTGCAGCACGCTGTCGGCTGGAAAGGAATGTGAAGGCAGGGTTGGGGACATCAACGCGCGTCTGACAGCCCGATCACACGGCAGACGACCGGCGGTTGATGCGCGCCGCGCCATAACTCACGACCGCGACGATCGCCACGCCGAGCACGCCCGCCGCGATCGTGGTCGCCGCTTCGTGGCTGATGCCCGGCACGGTGTAGTCCGGCAGCAGCTCATACGGGGCGTCCTCCGCCTTGTCGATGAAGGCGTGGTCCTCCGCGACACGCTCCAGGCCGTCCGGGGACGAGTCTGCGAGGGGGGAGGCGAAGGCCACCGCCAGCGCGATCACCAGCCCGGCCGCGATCCACCCGGAGCCGGACGTCGGTTCGCTGTGGGTGCCGGGCAGCAGGTCCGGCCGCGTCCGGTGCAGGAACGCCACCGCGCCCGCCGTGATCAGCGCCTCGCCCAGGCCGATCAGCGCGTGCACGCCAGCCATGGCGGGCAGGCCCACGCTCAGCGGCGACGTGCCGGAGATCGCTAACTCCAACGCGGTCGCCACCGCCGCCACCTCGACCGTCACCCAGGCTGCCACGCCCGCCGCCACGCTCGCCGCGCGCGAGGACGTGCCGAGCGCCTGACGCAGCAGCGCGTACAGTGCGTAGCCGACGAAGGCCGTGAGCACGCCCATGTTGACCGTGTTGAAGCCGAGCGCAAGCAGCCCACCGTCCTGAAACAGGAGCGCCTGCACCGCGACGACGCTCGCCATCACGAGCACACCTGCCCACGGCCCCAGCAGGATCGCGGCCAGGGCGCCGCCGAGCAGGTGCCCGGACGTGCCGCCCATCACCGGGAAGTTGATCATCTGCGCGGCGAAGATGAACGCGGCCAGCACGCCGATCAGCGGGATCTGCCGCTCACCGAGGCGGTTACGCGTTCGCTGCAAGGCAAAGCCGACGAAACCGATCATCGCCAGCCAGCCCACCACGCTGACGGGCAGGCTCAGAAACCCATCCGGGATGTGCAACGCGAGGAAAAACGGTCCCCACATAGCGCGTCGATCCTTCCGTACCGCTGTGGGCGGTCCCTCTGATCGCCCTGCAAACAGCGTCCATCATAGCACGACGCGCTCTAGTTGTAAAAAATTACATCTGAAGGCGATTACCTTCAGGACACCGGCACGGGCGGGGTATTGATCCCGCCTCCGGGCGGCGGATAAACGGCGCAGCGCGGACCGCTGGCGGGAAGGGCAACCCAAAAGCACGGGGGCCCCGATCATGCCCCCGTGCTATCAGCCCGAATGTGATCCCCCGAAACCTCCTCAGGCCGGAAGCTTCCGGCGCAGCGTATCGATGTCGCCCTGGTACGTGATCGCTGCACGCCCCCTTTCTCCGCTGCTGATGCGGACTACTTCCTCTACTGGCAGCACGAAAATCACACCATCACCGCTCGAGCCGGTGGACGCTGCCGCCTGGATGGCGTCGATGGTGGCCTCGACGTTGTCATCACTGAGCACGATGTTGATCTGGATCTTCGGGATCAGGTCGATGACGTACGCCCCCTGGCGCCCCTCGATCCGGATCCCACCGTCACGCCCACGGCCACGCACCTGCATGATGTTCAGCCCCACGATCCCGATCTCCGTCAGCGCGTCCTTGACCGCCTCAAGCCGTTCCTCGGGGATGATCGCTTCGATTTTCTTGGTCACGGTTTAGCCCTCACAATCCGTCCGTCAGGTACGAAAAACGCGTTGCTTGCTCTGTGCCATCAGTCACCGGGCGCCGTCGAGGAGCGACGCGGCTGAGGTGCGGGGGCCGCGCTGCGAATGGCCATCGGCTTGAGGCGCGCCGGAAGGCTGTAGGAGCTGCCGAACTCCGGATACGATGACATGCCGTGGTGCACCCCGTCCAGCCCGGCACGCTCGACCTCCGCCGGCACGCGCAGCTTGATCGTGAACTTCATGGCGTAGAACATCAGCAGCGACACGGGGAAGACGAAGACGATCGCCGCGAGGACGCCGAGGAGCTGCGTGCCGAGCTGCCCCATCCCGCCGCCGTAGAACAGGCCGAGTTCGGTGTGGAACAGTCCGATCGCCAGGGTGCCGAAGATGCCGTTCAGCCCGTGCACGGGGAACGCGCCCACTGGGTCATCGATCCGCAGCACCTCCAGCATGGCGACGCCGTAGAACACCAGCACACCCGCAATCACGCCGATCAGCAGCGAGACGTGCGGCTCCACGAAGGCGCACGGCGCGGTGATGGCGACCAGGCCGCCCAGCGCGCCGTTGAACGCCATGCTCAAATCCCACACGCCCGTACGGTAGAACGAGAGGGCGACGGCGACCAGCGCCCCCGTCGTGGCGGCGAAATCCGTGTTGATGACGATCATCGCGATCGCGTTCGTATCCATGGCGCTCAGCGTGCTGCCGGGGTTGAAACCGAACCAGCCGAGCCACAGAATGAACGTGCCGATCGCCGCGAGCGGGATGTTGTGGCCGCGGATCGTGTTCCCGCCGAACTGCTTGTCCAGGCGTTTGCCCAGGACCAGCGCCCCGGCCAGGCCGACCAGCGCGCCGACCAGATGCACCACCGTCGATCCGGCGAAGTCCAGGAAGCCGCGCGCCGCCAGCCAGCCCTCACTAGACCAGATCCAGTGCCCCACGACCGGGTAGATCACCAGCCCGACGATGAAGGCGTAGACCAGATGGGCGCGAAACTCGCTGCGCTCGGCCATCATCCCCGAGGCGATCGTCGCGGCGGCGGTGGAAAACGCGAGCTGGAAGAAGAAAAAGGCGAGGGTCGGGAGACCGGCGTATTCATCCGGGATGCCTTGCAGGAAGAACCATTCCGAGCCAAACAGACGCCCGCCGCCCCCGAACAGGATGCCGAAGCCCGCCGCCCAAAAGCCGAGCGTGGTCATCCCGGTGTCGAGAAAGTTTTCGGCCAGGATGTTCACTACGTTCTTCGAGCGCACGAACCCCGCCTCCAGGAAGGCGAAGCCCGCCTGCATGAAGAAGACGAGGAACCCCGCGATCAGCACCCACATCGTGTTGATCGACTTGGCGAGATCGAGCACACTCTCCTCATCACCCTGGGCGCTGGCCAGGCCGGGCAGCAGCAACGCCAGGCCCGTTACCAGCATTGTGATCGAGAACAAACGCCAGAATCGAGCTTTCTTCCGCATGGACCCTATCTCCTTCGTTGGCTGCGGTTCCGAAGTTCAGAGCGGCGAGAAGGCCAGGGCCGGTTGGCAGAACGCGCCCGGCGCGCGTTGACCTGCCGCCTCATTGGACAGTATGCACATTGTATGCGTGCCATTGGGGCTTGTCTTCGTATTATGGTGCATATTATCCGGCGGCTTTTTTTGTGCATGATCGCAGGCCAGTGGGCAGGTTGCACAACGAACCAGGCCCTTCGCCTGGGCGGTACGCTCGCGCGGGATTTCCAGGGCGCAAAAAAGCTCGCCGCGTGATGACGGGCGGCGAGCCTGATAGGGCGCGGGGAGTGCCGTCGCTAGACGGCGGGGGCGTGCCGGGTCGCTTTCGTGCGTTCCAGCACGTCGAAGTAGAACCGTTCGAGCCGCTGGATCAACACGCGCCAGTCGTATTTCTCGACGGCGGTGCGCCGCGCGTTCTCGCCCAACTCGCGTGCGAGGTCGGGGTTATCCAGCAGGCACAGGATCTGCTCGGCGAAGTCCTCGGGGTCCTCACGGGCCAGCAGGCCGATGCGATCCTCCTCGAACAGGGGCTTGATGTCGCCTACCGGGTTCGAGACGGTCGGGCGCCCGATGCTCATGTAGTCCCCGATCTTGTTCGGCCAGCGCCCGACGTTGAAGATCTTTTCGGGGAAGGGCAGCAGGAACAGGTTCGCGCAGCCCAACGCCCAGGGCAGCTCCTCGAACGGCAGGAAGCCGGTGAGGTGCAGGTTTTCCTCGACGCCGTGCTTCCCCGCGATCTCTCGGACCGCGTCACCGGCCCGCCCGGTGATCAGAAGCTTCATGTTCGGATACTTCCGCTTCACGATCGCCGCCGCCGCCATGACCAGCTCCAGGTCGAAGTGCGTGTCCATGCTCGAAAAGCCGAGCATGACGTCATCGACCGGCAGGCCCATGCGCGCGCGACATTCCTCGATCGTGCGTGACTGGAACAGGTCGGGCAGCGTCCCGCCCGGCAACCGGCAGATGTGCTCGGCGGGCACGAGATCGGAAGAGCACACGTCTGAACTCCAGTCACGAGATTCCA
>CAZGLU010000364.1:0-4465 GCA_964526095.1 uncultured Anaerolineaceae bacterium
GTCCGAGGTCACCTGCGACACCGCGCCCTGGACCTCGGGGTTCATCAGCTTCACCTTGGTCTGGCTCTCGAACTGCGGGTCCGGGTGCTTGATGCTGACGATCGCCGTCAGACCCTCCAGCGTGTCGTTGCTGGAGAAATTCGGGTCCTTTTCCTTCAGGAAGCCGGCCTTACGCGCGTACAGGTTGATCGTCCGCGTGATCGCCGCCCGCAGACCCGCCTGGTGGCTGCCGCCATCCGGCGTGTGGATCGTGTTGGCGAAGTACAGCTCGGTGGTCGTGGAGGTGTCGGTCCACTGGAACGCAACCTCCACCCCGATCGTGATCGGCTCGCGGCGGTGCCCATTATCCTCGAACTGGATCTCGACCTCGCGCTCGGCATACAGCGGGTCGTGCAGGCCCGTACGGTTGCGGTTCAGGTAGCGCACGAACGAGCGGATGCCGCCCTCGAAGTAGAAGGTCATCTCTTTGGGGAACGGCTTCACACGCTCATCCCGCAGGATGATCTTGATGCCGCGCGCCACAAACGCCATCTCGCGGAAGCGCTGGGCCAGCGTGTTATAGCTGAATTCAACCTCGTCAAAGATCGTGGCGTCCGGCTTGAAGGTGATCCGCGTGCCGGTGTGTTCGTCCGGCTTCATGTCGCGCACGGCCTTCACCTTGCTCTTCGGCACCCCGGCGCGGTATTCCTGGCGCCACAGCTTACCGCCGCGCCACACCTCCGCCACCATCCATTCGGACAAGGCGTTCACCGCCGAAACGCCGACGCCGTGCAGGCCGCCCGACACCTTATAGGCCGACCCGTCGAACTTACCGCCTGCGTGCAGCGTAGTCATCACCAACTGTAGGGTTGAGATGCCCTTCTGCTTGTTGATGCCGACCGGGATACCACCGCCATTATCGGCCACCGACACCGATCCATCCTCGTACAGCGTGACCGCGATCGTGTCGCAACGCCCGGCCAGCGCCTCATCGACCGCGTTGTCCACCACTTCGTAGATCAGGTGGTGCAGCGCCCGCACGTCGGTGCCGCCGACGTACATACCGGGGCGCAGCCGGACGGCTTCAAGGCCCTCCAATACGCGAATGTTATCTTCCGTCTGCTGGGAAATCTGGATCTGTTCCGCCACTTAGTCCTCCTGAGGCCTTGTCACCCCACGGTCCAGCTTGGTTGTCATGCACAACGCTGCCAGAGATCAATCCGGCAGGACGATCGGAGTGTTGACAGTTGCGCCACCAGGTTAATCGTCAGATGCTTGAGGTCAACTGGCCCTTTGCTGCTGATTATTCGAACGCATGTTCTCTTATCATCATATTATACAGCGGTTTTCTTTCCCGGCCAGTTGAGGCTTAATTATACCTCAGACGACGCGTCTCTACAATGCGACATTGCCTCGCCAGCCAGCGGTTGGACGTGAAAAATCCGGCCCCCCAGGGGCAGGGAAACGGGCGCCGACCGGGGACAAAACAGCGTCCCGCGCCGCCGATCACATAGCGGGTTGCTGGCGTTGGGTTCGCTGGTACAATCAGCGCCATGAAACCCACACCGATCATCGCCCTGCTCACCGATTTTGGCCTGTCCGATGGCTACGTCGGGACCATGAAGGGCGTCGCCCTCTCGATCTGCCCCACTGCCCGCCTGGTCGATATCACGCACGCGATCCAGCCGCAGAACGTCCGGCAGGCCGCCTACGTGTTGATGGCGTCGTTCCGCTACTTTCCGCCGGATACGATCTTTGTGGTCGTGATCGATCCCGGCGTGGGCACAGCCCGCGAGGCGGTGGCAGTGGCGACCGACTACGGCACCTACGTCGCCCCCAACAACGGCGTGCTGAGCTACGTACTGCCGGGCGTGCAGGTCCGGCACGCGGTGGTGCTCCAAAACCAGGACTACGCCCTGCCGGGGGCCAGCGCCACATTCCACGGGCGGGACATCTTCATCCCGGCGGCGGCGCACCTGGCACGCGGCGTGCCGATCGTGGAGTTCGGCCCCGCCGTCCCGGAGCTGGTCGAGCTGCCCCCGCCACGCCTGCACATCACCCCGGCGCGGATCGAGGGCGAGGTGCTGCACGTGGACCATTTCGGCAACGCCATCACCAGCATCGGGCACCTGGAATGGACCGGCCCTGCAACACTCCAACTGACCGCCCAGTTCAGCCCGGCCCGCGACGAATCCCTGTCCCTGGACGCGGCCCGCTGCCAGGTCACGGTGGGTGGGCGCACGCTGTCCGGCATCGAGCGCACTTACGGCGCCGTGCCGCCGGGCGACCCGCTCGCCCTCGTCGGCAGCGCCGGGCAGCTTGAGATCGGCGTCAACCAGGGCAGCGCGACGGCGGTGCTCGGCGTGGCGCCGGGCGATGCGGTGTACCTGGACTTTGCGAGCTAACCGGACTCAGGAGCAGCGATGCGCGAGCAGTTTGTGATCGAGGGCAACCACCGTCTCCAGGGCGAGGTCACCGTCAGCGGCAACAAAAACGCCGCCCTGAAGATGCTGCCCGCCTGCCTGCTGACCGACGAGCCGGTGATCCTGACCAACGTGCCGGACATCGCGGACGTGCGCGTGACGTTCGAGATCCTGCGCAGCCTCGGTGCGGAGGTGGAACACCTGGGGGACCATCGGGTGCGCGTCCACGCCAAGGAGATCCGGACGTCCACCCTCCAGCGCGAGTTATGCCAGCAGACGCGCGCCTCGGTCGTGTTCGCCGGTCCGCTGCTGGCACGCACGGGCACGGTGGAGATGCCCCCACCCGGCGGGGACGTGATCGGGCGCCGCCGCCTCGATACGCACATCCTCGCGCTGCGGGGCCTCGGCGCAGAGGTCGAGTTCGATGGCACGTTCCGCATGGCGGCGCCACACCTGCGCGGGGCGGACATCCTGCTGGACGAGGCCAGCGTGACCGCGACCGAAAACGCGATCATGGCCGCCGTGCTGGCCGAGGGCACGACGCGCATCCGCAACGCCGCCTCCGAGCCGCACGTGCAGGACCTGTGCAACATGCTGAACGGCATGGGCGCGCAGATCGAGGGCATCGGCACGAACTGCGTCATCGTGCACGGCGTCGAGCGCCTGCACGGCGGGACCTTCCGCGTCGGGGCGGACTACCTGGAGGTCGTGAGCTTCATCGGCGTCGGCGTGGTGACCGACAGCGCGATCCGCATCCGCGAGGCGGACCCGCACTACCTCGACATGGCCGCGCTCGTCTTTCGGCGGCTGGGCGTGGCGTGGGAGGTGGAGGGGAACGACATCCTCGTGCCGCGCGGCCAGACGCTCGTCGTCGAGCGCGACCTCGGCCACCAGATCCCGGAGATCAAGGCGCAGCCGTGGCCCGCCTTCCCTTCGGACCTGATGAGCATCGCACTGACGGTCGCCACGCAGGCCGCGGGCGCCGTGCTGTTCCACGAATGGATGTACAACAGCCGCTTCTTCTTCACCGACAAGCTGGCGCAGATGGGCGCGCGCATCATCCTGTGCGACCCGCACCGCGCCGTCGTGCACGGGCCGACCGTGCTGCGCGGGGTGCCCAGCATCAGCAGCCCGGACATCCGCGCGGGCATGGCGCTGCTGATCGCGGCCCTGTGCGCGCGGGGCACGACCGTGATCCGCAACATCGGCCAGATCGACCGGGGCTACGAGCGCGTGGACGAGAAGCTGCGCGGCCTCGGCGCCCACATCGAGCGCACGCCGGTGCCGGGCGACTGAGCGCCGCGCGTCATCGGTGCTCGTCCGCCTGGCCGCCGCTCACGCTGAATCGAGGCCAAGCACGTAGTCAAAGGCGCTCAAGGCCGCCCTTTCCCCATCACCCAGGCCCATCAACACCTGGAATGAGCTGGCGGTCGTCAGATCCCCGGCGGCGAACAGCCCCGGCATACTCGTCCGGTTGCGCGCATCGACCCGGATGAAGCCCTGCTCGTCGCGCTCGACCAGGCCCGCGACAAGATCGGAGTTCGGGATCAGCGCCTTCTCCACGAAGATCGCATCCGCCTCGATCTCGTCCCGGTGATCGCTGACCTCGACCACTACGGCCCGCGCGTATTCGTCGCCCAGCACCTCAAGCACGCGCGCCGGGCGGCACACGCCGACGTTCTCCGCGTTGAGCACGGCACGCGCCGGAGGCGTGTCCAGGTCCCCCGCCGACTCCGCGATAAGCGTCACCTGCGTGGCGATCCGGCTCAGTTCCGCCACGGCGCGCACGGCCATCATGCGCTCGCCGATGACGATCACCCGCTTGTCCACCATGAGCGGCGCGTAGGTCATGGCGCTGTAGCACAGGCCCTTCATCTCGAATTCCCGCTCGCCGGGGACGTCCAACATCTGCCCGCGCGCGCCCGTCGCCAGGATGACGGCGCGCGCAGCGTAGTTCTGCCCACCGGCCACCACCTCGAATCCGCCCTCCACCGGGCGGAATTCGGTGACCGTGGCGCGCACGCGCATGAAGTCCAGGTAATCGAGCTGCGAGCTGAAACGGC
>CAZGLU010000365.1:0-4437 GCA_964526095.1 uncultured Anaerolineaceae bacterium
GATAATGAGCGGTGACTGGAGTTCAGACGTGTGCTCTTCCGATCTGTCCCGGCGATCAAAGTCTCCGACTCGGCGGACAAGACGCCCAACCCCGGCCATAAAAACGTGTGGCGGCTCTACGACCAGCGTGGGACCGCCACGGCGGACCTGCTCACCCTGGACGACGACCCGCGCCAGATGGACGTGATCACCCTGCGCCACCCGTCCGACCCCAGCAAGTTCCGCACGCTGGAGCGCAGCGCGATCTCCGAGATCGAGCCGCTGCTGGTCAAGGTCCTCGACGAGGGGCGGCTGGTGATCGATCTGCCGCCGATAGAGGAGCTGCGCGCCCGGCGTCAGGCGGACGTGGACCGGCTCGATCCGGGCGTGAAGCGCCTGATCAACCCGCACATCTACCATGTCTCCCTGTCCGACAAGCTGTGGGATCTCAAGCAGTCGCTGATCGCCTCGCTCCTGAAGAATCGGGGCTAGGTGCATTTAGGTAGATGATAGGGGGCGGGTTTGGGAACCCGCCCCTACATAACGCGCGGAGAATGGCTTTTCTCCCCCTCTCCAGCCCAGACTGGAGAGGGGGCCGGGGGGTGAGGTCTCTCTCCCCGGCTTGCTCGGCTGCGGTGCCGGGGGGTGAGGTCTCTCCACGATAAATGACATTCCACGCGCTCCGGCTTCCCTCAGCTTTCGTCACCGGCGGGTCTTCCTCTATAATGAGGGCGGTAACGGTGCGGCTTGAGGAGGCGGCGTGGCTGGCCAGGATGATCTGAATTACCCGGATCTGCTCGGCGCGGTGACCGGGGGCGCGCGGCTGAACCTGGACGTGGTGCAGTGCGCCCTGGCGGTGCGGCCAGGGCGGGTGCCCGCTGGCGCGTTCTTTGAGATGGTGCTGCTCGTGCAGAACGCCTCCGATGGTGATGTGGACGTGGTGGCCGAGCCGTGCCTGCCGGAGCGCGACGCGGCGAAGCAAAAGAGCCGCTTCCTCACCAAGAGTGACCGCCTGCGGATCGGTCTGCGCCCGGCGGAGGTTGGCTACCTCACGCTCCCGGTGTCCACCTCGGCCAAGACCGCGCCCGCACCGGGTTACGAGGTCGCGCTGAAGGTGACGGCCAAGCGCGTCGGCAAGCATCACGCGCGGGTCCGCTCGCCCGAAGGCGGCGGTACCTTCGTGATGGAGTCGCTGCCGCGTGACGTCCAGGCGCAGCTTGGCGCGCTGCGCGGGCTGGCGTTTTCTGCCGAGGCGCCGGGCAGGAAGAACTGCGTGGGGGCGCGCGTCGAGATCCTGCCCCCGGCCCTGAGCACGTTGAAGGAATTGAAACCGAGTTGGGTCAGCCTGTGGACGGCCTCCGACTACCTCGACGATGCGACGCTCGTGGAGCGGGTCGCGTCCGAGTTGAAAGCTGTCGAGCCGCACCTGACGCGTGACGTGATGTTTATGCCGCTGCTCAAGGCGACGCAGTCCCGCTTTCAGGCGGCGGGCTACCCCCTCCACCCGCCGGAGGCGATCCTTATCGCCAAGCTGCTGACCCTGCTGCTCGAACAAGGCGCGGCGGGGATTGTGCCGGTCACGGACCGTCCAGGGCTGCCACGCTGGTACAGCCGCATGTGCCACCTGTTGTTGCAGGAGCCGGGGCTTGCCGCGCAGCCGGAGGGGTTGATCACGCAGGTGGTGTATCCCACGCTCGTGCACGACGCCGTGCATCACGGCTTCGCAATGGTCAGCACCGTCACGGGCGAGAGTTTCGGGGCCCCGTCCGAGTTGGCGGCCTATGCTGATACCGTCGCGGAGGGCGTCGCGGAGGGGCGGCCGCTGGACTTTGCCCACGCCTACCTGCCGCTGGTGCTCGGCGGGTTGATCATCAACGCACGCCTGACCCTGCCCCGCGAGCAGATCCGCGAGACCATCAACGTCCTGGTCCGCGCGCTGGACCTGCGCCGGTCGGAGCGCACCCCGGAGAATGCGTTCGTGTTCGACCTGGCCGACCGCCTGATCGAGCGCGCATTGGAAACCGCCTGATCGCCCGCGCTTACATCCGAGGCCCTCACCATGCCACGACCCGTCGTGCCGGATATCTTCGCCGCCCTCACCAAGGAGCGCACGACCATCGCGGGCGTCGTGCAGGCGGCGCTCGGCGTTTTCCCCTCGATGACGACGCTGGGCCGTCCCGTCGAGGGCCTGCTGCTGCTCCAGAGCCTGATCGACCAGCCGCTTTCGCTTCAGGTCATCGCCCACCTGCCTCAGTTCGACCCGGAGGGGCGCCCGCTGAACGTGTATACGCCGCGCCCCCGGCTGACGATCATGCTGCCCGCCGCCGAGGTGGGCCTGCTGCACCTGCCCGTGACGCCGCAGCCGCCGAGCGAATCGCAGGAAGGGTACAGTATCGGCGTCGAGATCCGGCTGACGCCGCCCGACAATTACTCGTACGTGCGGCCCGCTTATGGCGGTGAGGCGCCCAGCCTGCTGGCGCTGTCGCCCTTCCGCGCCGAGGTGCTGCGCGACGTCGGGTTCACCGCACGGACCGACCGCCTCGGCCATCTGTCCGTGTCGTTCAGTGTGTTGCCCGGCGTCTTCACCAGGCCCGGCGACGAGCCGATGCCGCGTTACGAGCCGCTGTGGACGGTGCGCGACCTCCAGCAGGAGATCGCCCGCACGAAGGAGATCGCCGGTGAGGCGCTGGCCTATGCGCGCCGGCTGACGGTGGACGAGCTGTATCCGGTCCTGATCAGCCACACGCGCCAGACGTTCAGCCATGTCGGCCTGCCCGTGCACCTGGGTGAGGCGATGGCGATGGCCCGCCTCTTGACGTACGTCATGACCGGCGGCCTGGAGGAGGAGGCGGGCATCACGCTGCCGCAGGCGCGTTGGTTCCAGCGGTTGTGCTGGCTGATGGCGCATCACCCCACTGCGACCCAGACGCCGGACCAGTTGGTGCAGTCGTTGTACCCGAACGTGGTGCACGACGCCGCGTTGCTCGGCTTCCAGATGGTCGCGCGGCGGGTGTCCGTCAACTTCGGCAGCGAGGCCGAGCAGCAGGACTACGCGGAGAAGCTGCTCGCCGGGCTGGCCGGACATCTGCCGGTGGGGCTGGAGCATGTCTATGTGCCGCTGGTGATGGCTGGCGTCGTCCTCACCGACCAGGTGTGCGCGCCGGACGAGGACCCCTGGGAGAGCCTTGAGCTGCTTGACGAGGCGCGCAGCGGTCGCATGCGGCTCGCTGATGCCGGGTTCAACGAGGTGTTCGACCTGCTGGACGAGCTGGTCCGGCAGGTGGAGGGCACGCTGTACGAGCGGCGGCTGCCCCCAACCTGAGGGCGCCCCGTTCGCGCCGGATGGGGTGGTGCGCTATGATACTGGCGTACTCGGGCGGAATCTAAGCTGATTCTTATGCATCGCAGTAACTTCTAATGGGTATCTGATAGCCCGTCCTCACCTTTCGGTGTAAACTTCTTCGTGTAGTAGGCGGAATAGATCAACCTCGTGGGGCACCCTGCCAGGAGGCCCCGTGCATTCGATGAACCGATAATGCGAGAAGCCCGGACCGGCTTCTTACCAGTCGCAGACGTGTATTGGTAGCACAAGGACCGAACCCTCATGATGCGTTTTGACCGCTTTACCGAACGGGCGCAAGATGCAGCCGTACGCGCGTACGAGATCTTGCAGCGTTACGGACATAACCAGGTGGACACGGAGCACATGCTCCTGGCCCTGCTGGAACAGCCTGGCGGGGTGATTCCACAACTCTTGGAAAAAATGGACGTCGATCAAGAGGCCATGCGCGAGCAGCTTGACAGCGTGCTCAAGGCCAGCCCGAAGGCGGCGATCTATGGCGGTGGAGCGGGCCAGGTGTTCATCACGCCGCGCGTGAAGCGCGTGGTGGACATCGCCAACGAAGAGGCGAACCGGCTGAAGGACGAGTACATCAGCACGGAGCACCTGTTCCTTGCGATCTTGAGCGAGCGCCGCACCGCTGTGGCGCGCATCCTGGCCGAGGCCGGTGTGACCAAGGACCGCGTCCTGGACGTGATCAAGGACGTGCGGGGCGGCCAGCGCGTGACTGACCCCCAGGCCGAGGCGCGCTACCGCACGCTGGAGAAATACAGCCGCGACCTGACCGCCATGGCCGCCGAAGGCAAGCTCGATCCCGTCATTGGCCGCGACGACGAGATCCTGCGCGTGATCCAGATCCTCAGCCGGCGCACGAAGAACAACCCCGTGCTGATCGGTGAGGCCGGCGTCGGCAAGACGGCCATCGTCGAAGGCTTGGCGCAGAAGATCGCGGACGGCGACGTGCCGGAGATCCTGCTGGGCAAGCGCGTCATCAGCCTGGACCTCGGCGGCATGATCGCCGGGAGCCGCTTCCGTGGCGAGTTCGAGGAGCGCCTCAAGGCCGCCATCGAGGAGATCCAACGCTCAGAAGGCGAGATCATCCTGTTCATCGACGAGTT
>CAZGLU010000366.1:0-501 GCA_964526095.1 uncultured Anaerolineaceae bacterium
CCCTCAGCACTCCCGATCCCGTAGCCTCGACCCGTAGAGGGTACTGAAAGCTATTACGCGAACATCCTGGCCCAGCGCGGCGCCGAGTTTCCCGGAGCCTCGACCCGTAGAGGGTACTGAAAGTTGTTCGCAGCGCGGTTTGGCGTGGCAGCAGCGGGTTTCCCTGAGCATTGGCCTCTCCCCTTCCTGGCGATGCGAAACCCCGCAGGCGGATCGCTCGCACCTGCGGGGCATGGCGGAACGGGCATGGGTCACGAACGGCTCACGGCCACCTGGAAGCTACAGGCCGAGTTCGCGTGCCGTTGTCTTGAAGATCTCGATGATGCGATCGGCTGTCGCCTGATCCAGCACCGGGGGCACCTCCAGCAAACTCGTCCGTGCAAACAGGTCGTCAGTTTGGGGCAGCGTCCCTTTGCCATACGAGTAGTCAGCGGCAAACGCGTTGAGCGGATCGGTCCAGGGGCGACCGGCGGCGTTCACGCCCCGCTTTTCGGTCAGACT
>CAZGLU010000366.1:511-4435 GCA_964526095.1 uncultured Anaerolineaceae bacterium
GACTCACGTTGTTGTAGTAGAGGTGCAGCCCCCATTCATCCATCGTCAGGTTGTTCAGGCCATCCGGCCCGGTGCGGACGCCCGCTTCCCTGGTCGCGGCGACCATGCGGTCGCGCGTCTCCCTGTCGGGCCAGATCAAGAGCGCAAAGGCGCCACTGTCACCGGCAGGGTCGATGACGCGGCGCGGGCGAACACCGGCGACGCCGTCCAGGCCCGCATACAGGTAGTGGTTCCACTTGCGCATGTGAGCCACGATGGTATCCAGCTTCTTCTCTTGCTCGACCAAGATGGCCGCCGACACCTCGTTCATGCGGCTGCCCTGGCCCCAGAGTTGGGCGTCCGGATCATCCGTCACCAGCCGCCCCTTCTCGTTACGCGGATAGCCCAGATCGTGCAGCGCCACGGCCCGGTCATAGAGCCGCGCATCATCGCAGACCACCAACCCACCTTCGCCCGCCGTCATGTTCTTGTTCAGTTGAAAGCTGAAGATCGCCATGTCGCCAAAGCTGCCGAGCGGGCGCCCCTTGAAGCGCGCGCCGTTCGCCTGGGCGACGTCCTCGAGCAGCCGCAGGCCGCGCGCCCGTGCGATCTCAGCGATCCGCGTGATGTCGCCCGTCGCCCCGCTCATGTGGACGTACAGCACGACCTTCGAGTGCGGCGTGATCTTGCGCTCCAGGTCGGCCGGGTCCATGCAAAACGTTTCATCGATCTCCACAAGGCGGGGGATCGCACCGGCACGCACCACGGCGGCAATGCACGACACCCAGAGGTAGCCGGGCAGCAGTACCTCGTCACCCGGCCCCACATCCAGCGCGCCGAGCGCGATGCTGAGGGCGGCGGTACCGCTGTTCACGGCCAGCGCGTGTGCGCGGTTGAGCCGCCGCCGGTACGCCGCTTCCAGTTGGTCCGCACAATGCTGAAGGTCGTGTCCATAAAAACGGAAGGGGCTGCGGGCCAGCAAGACCCGGTTGACGGCCTCGATCTCTTCTTCCCCGATGAAATATGATCCGGGCCACTCGTAGGGAAGTAACGCCTCATTACCTGTCATGACTGCCTTCCTCTGCCCTTTCATATGTGAGGACAACGCGCCCCCATGTTGACCTGATTCTATACGAACGTGCGCGTGACACAGACCATCCCAACTCCTGCCCGCCAGCCACTTCCCTCAGACTATAGCAACCTTCGCGCCCAGGCTGCCCCCGGCGGCGTATAAAAAAGGCCCCACTTGTCGCAGGGCCTTGAGCCACCCGATCGATGGGATCAAACCGACGGTGCGCCGGTCTTCTCACGAATGAGGGCGACCACGTCCGGGAAGTCGATGCCCAGCGCGCGGACCTTCTCCAGCGTCGGGATGCCGTTCCGGTCCCAGCCGCGACGCTCGTAAACCGCGTCCACCAACTGCTCGTACTGCGCCTCGCGGTACGCGCGCAGCCGGGCGACCTTCTCGGAAGTGGTCAGACCGTCAGGGTCCACCCCGACCAGCTCGCGAAGCTGAGCGTCGTAGCGGTCCGCACGCGACTCGTATTCCTCGACCGTCACCGGCCCCATCGCGCGGTACGGCGGGTAATCGTGCTCCCGCGTGCCATAGCCGAGCTTGAGCGCCAGCAGCCGCTGGAAGGTGTACACCCGCTCGGACTGGGCGAGCAGGTCGTCCGGCGTGGTCGGCTTGCCGGACAGCCCGGCGTAGAGCCACGTGTAGTTCTCGACGTGCTCAGGGACCTTGTGCGGCTCGTCGGTTTCCTTGTTGTTCGCCGGGGTGATGTCGTTCCAGGGCAGCTTGCACAGCCCGTGCAGACTGAACCACGTGCGCCACATCGGGAAGTAGTGCAGCGCCTCGGCCTTGTCCTCAAAGGTGGGAAGCTGGCGGTTGACCTGGTCCATGAAGATCAGCCAGGCCTCGTCATGCTGCGCGCCCTTGACCGCCAGCGCGTAGCCGCCCTGCTGCGCGAGGGACTCCTTGGTGACGTACTCGGACACCTCCATGCCCTTGACCTCCATGCCGATGTCGCGGAGGAAGGCCGGATCGGCACCGTAGTCTTGCGCGAAGCGTTCCTTCATGACGCGCACGCCCTGTCCCACCAGCACGCCGAAGCCCTCACCGCGCGCCATCTGGTGGATCAGCTCCAGGGCCGCGTCGGCGTTGCCCCACGTCAGGTCCAGGCCGCCGGTACGCTCCTGGGTCAGGATCCCCGCCTCGTAGCACTCCATGGCGAAGGCGATGGAGTTGGCAAGGGAGATCGTGTCGATGCCGTACGTGTCGCAGTAGAAGTTCATCTCCAGGATCGCGAGCGGGTCGAACACGCCGATGTTGGAGCCGAGGCCAGCGGCGGTCTCATACTCTGGCCCATCGACCAGCACCGCATTACCCCGGTAGGGGCCGGTGCGGAGATGGAAATGATCGACCCCGTGCGAGCAGGAGAGCGTACAGCCGTACCAGCAGCCGTCGGGCAGCCCTTGCGTGAACAGGCTGGCCCACACCGTCGAGGCGATACGGTGCGTGTCGGGGTGCGACCCGTAGCGGTAGTTGTGGACCGGCAGCAGGTCGAAGTTGTCCATGATCTCCACAAGGTGCGCCGTGCCGACCGCCCGCATATTGTTCTGCTTGCTGTCCAGTTCGGCGATCTCCTTGTTGATGCGCCGCCCCGCCTTGCGGATCAGCTCGGGATCGGCAGGGGCGTTGCTGTCGCCCTTCATGCTGCTGTAGCGCACCACGATCGCCTTGATGCGCTTGTGGCGGAATACGCGCCCCGCGCCGCCGCGCCCGGCCTGCTTGACGCGCACCTCACCACGCCGCAGGTCGTACCAACTGAAGTTCAGGCCCGCGTAACGGATGTGCTCGGCGGCCTGCCCCGCCGACACCACCGACACGTTTTTGCGGTCGCGGGGGTCCGCCGCGTACATCTCGGTCAGTTGACGCCCGACCAGGTGCGAGTCGATATCCTCCAGCGGCGCGGCCTCGATCGTCACGCGCCCCTCGTCCCCGTCGATGACGATGATCACGTCCTGTTCGGCGATGCCCTGGATCTCCAGCGCGTCCCAACCGGCGAACTTCAGGTAGGGGCCGAAGTAGCCGCCCGCGTTGCTGTCAATCACCGAGCCGGTCAGCGGCGAGACGGTGACCACTGTGGACTTGCCGGACCCGGGATAGGCGGTGATGCCGCCGATGGGGCCGCCCGCGATCACGATCTCGTTCTCAGGATCGTCCCACCGCGTCTCAGGGGTCACCGCGTTCCACAGCAACCACAGGCAGAAGCCGCGCCCGCCCGTGAACGCGTCCTTCATCTCCTGCGAAACGGGCTTACTGGTGATGGTGTTGGTCGACAGATTGACGTAAAGCGTGCGGTTGGCATAGCCGCGCTCGACCGGCTGAAGCGTATAGCGGTGTTCGGCCAGCAGGATATGGCTCTGCTTCAATGCCTCAGGAGTTAGTGCGGACATTCAGTCGTCTCCCGGTAACTGGTGGCAAAATATCTTTCACATCCTCATAATACCGGAACCGGCCCGGCGTGTCAGTGCAGGCATACCGAACGTCCCGGCAAACAAGGACGTTTGGCACGGTAGGATGGGGCTGCGCCGGAGTATCACCGAAGGGGAGGGTTGATGGCGACTCGCAGGCTGTTGTTCGTGTCATCGAATGAGGAAAAGTTCCGCGAGATCCGGGGCGGGCTGTCCGTGCCCGGCCTCACCGTCGAGCGTGTGGACCTGGACGTGCCGGAGATCCAGGCGCTGGACCCCGCCGAGGTCGCGACGTACAAGGCCCGTCACGCTTACGAGCAGGCGGGCGGCGCGGCGGTGCTGGTGGAGGACACGGGGCTGGCGCTCCGGGCGTGGAACGGCTACCCCGGGGCGCTGATCAAGTGGCTGCTGCGTGCCGTGGGCGAGGAGGGCCTGTGCCGCCAACTGGACGCCTGGCCGGACCGGGCC
>CAZGLU010000367.1:0-4434 GCA_964526095.1 uncultured Anaerolineaceae bacterium
TGGCACGGCGCGGGCTGGAGTTCCCGGTGCTGATCGGCGGCGCGGCGATCAACCGCGCGTTCGGGCGGCGCATCCTGTTTTTGGAGGATGGCGGCGAGCCGTACGGGCCGGGCGTGTTCTACTGCAAGGACGCGTTCGAGGGGCTGGACGTGATGGACCAGCTTGTGGCGCCGGAGAAGCGCGCGGCGCTGCTGGACCGCATCGTGCAGGAGGCATACGCCGAGCAGAACAAGCCGGTGCCCGCCGTGCGACAGCGTGCGGGCGGGGCCGGGGGATCGACGGTGGCCCCCGCGCCGGACATCCCCACGCCGCCGTTTTGGGGTGCGCGGGCGGTGCTGGACATCCCCCTCGACTCGGTCGCACCGTACATCCACCGCCCGGAGCTGTTCCGCCTGAACTGGGGCGCGCGCAACACGCACGGCCCGGAATGGGAGCGCCTGCAAGCGGAATATGAGGCGCGGCTGGAGCGCATGGTGCGCGAGGCGGCGGCGGACGGCACGCTGCGCCCGCGTGCGGTGTACGGCTACTTCCCGGCGCAGTCGGACGGGGACGACGTGGTGATCTACGATCCGGCGGCGTACGCGCGGGATGGTGCGCTGAACGAGATCGAGCGGTTCCGCTTCCCGCGCCAGCCGTTCGGGGATCACCTGTGCCTGGCGGACTACTTCGCGCCGGTTGGCGGCGAGCGCGTGGACGTTTGCCCGTTACAGATCGTCACGGTCGGGCACGAGGCGACTGAGGTCTTCGACCGGATGCAGGCGGCCAACGAGTACACCGAGGCGTACTTCTTCCACGGCCTCGCGGTGCAGACCGCCGAGGCGACCGCGACCTATATGAACCGGCACGTCAACCGCGAGCTGAACATCCCCGTAGGGCGGGGCAAACGCTACAGTTGGGGCTATCCGGCGTGCCCGGATCTGGCCGATCACGCGGTCCTGTTCCGGCTGTTGCCCGCCGAGGAGAAGCTGGGCATGTCATTGACGGCAGCGTACCAGCTTGTGCCGGAGCAGTCCACGGCGGCGATCGTGGTGCACCACCCCGACGCGACGTATTACAGCGTGGGCGTTTCGCGGGCGGAGCAGTTGGCGGACGCATAGGAAGGGGATCATGGCGAAGACACCGTTTCGCGAGCGGCTGGAACAGGGCGTCGTGCTGGCCGATGGGGCGATGGGCACGATGCTGCACCTCCACGAGAACCTGCCGATCGATACCTGCTTCGACCTGCTGAACCTGGACGACCCCGGTGCGGTCGCCCGCGTACACCGTCGCTACCTGGAGGCCGGGGCGGAGATCATCGAGACGAACACGTTCAGCGCGAACGTCTTCAAGCTGGCCGGGTGCGACATGCAGGACCAGTGCGCCGCGATCAACCGCGCGGGCGTGGAACTGGCGCGGCGCGTGGTGGACTCGATGTTCCGCGAGGACGTCTACGTGGCGGGGTCGGTCGGGCCGTTGGGCGTGCACCTGGCGCCGTATGGCCGCGTGACGGCCCAACAGGCGCACGACGCCTTCAGCGTGCAACTCCGCGCGCTGATCGAGGCGGGGGCGGACCTGATCATCTTCGAGACGTTCACCGACCTGAACGAGATCCAGGTCGCGGTCGAGGCGGCACGGCAGATCGACGCGGCGATCCCGATCGTGGCGGAGATGACGTTCACGCGCGACGACCGGACGACGCTGGGCGATACCCCGGCGCAGGTGGCGCTTGCGCTGGTCCAGACGGGCGCGGACGTGATCGGCGTGAACTGTAGCGGCGGACCGGCGCAGTTGTTGCGCGTACTTCAGTTGATGCGCGAGGCGGCGCCGGGCGCGCGTTTCGCCGTGATGCCCAACGCCGGGTGGCCGGAAATGGCCGGTGGCCGCGTGATGTATTCGGCGGCGCCCGACTACTTCGCGGACTACGCGCTGGCCTTCAGGGAGGCCGGGGCGTGTATCGTGGGCGGGTGCTGCGGCACGACGCCGGAGCACATCCAGGCGATGCGTCAGGCGCTCGACGATCCGGCGCGGACGCGCCCCGCCATCGTCAGCGTGCGGGACCGGGCTGAGGTCGTGCGTCCCGACGTGCCGGAGCAGCCGACCCAACTCCAGCAGAAGCTGGCCGCCGGGGAGTTCGTGGTGACGGTCGAGATGCGGCCGCCGCGTGGCTACACCGCGCAGAAGGTGATCGCCTCGGCGGCGCTGCTCAAGGAGGCGGGCGCGGACGTGATCAACGTCTCCGACAGCCCGATGGCGCGGATGCGCATGAGTCCGTGGGCCGTGTGTCACCTGATCCAGCAGAACGTGGGGATCGAGACGGTGCTGCACTTCCCGACGCGCGGGCGCAACCTGCTGCGGGTGCAGGGCGATTTGCTCGGCGCGCACGCGCTCCAGGTGCGCAACATCTTTGTGGTGATGGGCGACCCGACGACCATCGGTGATTACCCGGACGCCTTCGACATGCACGACATCGCGCCCACCGGGCTGATGCACCTCATCAAGCGCAACCTGAACCAGGGGCAGGACCAGGCGGGCCACTCGATCGGGCAGCCGACCTCGTTCCATGTCGGGTGCGCGCTCAACATCAACGCGCGCGACCTGCTGCGCGAGGTGCGCCTGCTGCGCAAGAAGATCGACGCCGGGGCGGACTTCGCGCTCACGCAGCCGACCTTCGACCCCGCCGCGCTCGAACGCTTCCTCGACGCCTACGCGGCGGAATACGGACCCCTCACACTGCCGGTGCTGGTCGGGCTGCTGCCGCTGTATGGCAGCCGCCACGCCGCTTTCCTCGATAACGAAGTGCCGGGCATCGACATCCCCCCCGACGTACGCCGGCGCATCGACGCAGCGGGTGACGACGCCGCGCAGGAGGGCGTGCGCATCGCACAGGAGCTGCTGCTTCAGGTGAAGCCGCTGGCACAGGGCGCGTACATCATGCCCGCGTTTGGCCGCTACGACCTGGCGGCGGGCGTAGTGGACGTGCTAGAGCGGTCCCGTGTGGTGTAACATCTGAGTGGTGATCGGCGGGAGGGGCCGTCACTGGCCCCTCAGCCTGCCATGCCCGAAGTTGGTGAATGTGTGCAACGCATGGTAGGCTAATCCGTAGATCATGATGGTGATCCTATCCTTCAGGTGTGGAGGTAGCCCGCATGCGTCGTCCCCTGACGTATTTGATCGTGCTCGTGATCGGCGTAAGCCTCTTGTTAGCAGGATGTGGTGATTCAGCGACAGACGAACCCCTGCCGGACGCACGTGCGCTGCTTGAAGAGGCGACCCAGCAACTCCAAACGGCCGAGTCATTCGAGCTTGAGATCACGCTGACCGGGTACCCGGTGGCGATCGAAGTGGGCAACTTCCCGCTGCCGATGGACCTTCCGCTGACCTTCGACTACGCGCGCGGCGTGTTCGTCGCGCCGGACCGGATCAGCGCCGACGTGCAGGTGAGCCTGGGCGACCTGGCCGCGAGCGTGAACCTCGTCGCGATCGGCGAGCAACAGTACATGCGCAGCGACACGCTGACGCAGGGCATGTGGCTGCAAGAGGAGATCATCCCCGGCTTCCGCCCGTCAGCCCTGGTGGCGGAGGAGGGCGGCATCCCCAGCTCGCTGGAGTCCATCACCAACCTGGAGATGGTGGGCCGGGCGGACCTGGACGGCCTGGACGTGTATCATCTGAGGGGCCAGATCGAGGCCAGTAACGTCTACTCGCTGACCTTCGGGCTGATCGGCACGACGGAAGGCTTGCTCGACGTGGACGTGTACATCCTGACCGATGGGCACGTGGTCGAGCAGGTGGTGCTGCACGAGCCAGCCCCTCAGCCTCCGCCAGGGACGGCGATGCCGGAGGGCACGCCGGAGGCGGACGGCGAAGACCTGGAGCCGACGGTGTGGACCGTCGCGCTACAGGGGTACAATGAAGAGTACACCATTGAGGCGCCGCAGTCGGCCGTCGCGACGGAGGCTGCCGCCCCCGAGGGGGATGGCACCGCACCGGCGGGCGAGGATAGTGCCGACGCAACCAGTGAGCCAAACGACGCATGAACGCTTCAACAGCGTCAAGCCGGACGCCATCCCCGTGGGTGGTGCTGGCGATCGTCAGCCTGCCGGTCTTCATCGGCGCGCTGGACCTGACGATCATCTCGGCGGTTCTGCCGGAGGTGATCGTCAGCCTGAAGCTGCCGGTAAAAGACTACCTCGACCAGGCGTCGTGGGCGGTGAACGGGTACCTGCTGGCGTACGCGATCACCATGACCTTCACCGGGCGCCTTTCCGACCTGTTCGGACGGCGGCCGGTGTATATTATCTGCCTGCTGATCTTCATGCTCGGCTCCTACCTGGTCACCGCGTACGACAGCTCGTTCCTCAACAGCACGATCGCACGGTTCTATAACAGCGTCCTGGGTGAGCGCCCGCCGCGCCTGGAGGAGCGCCACCTCTACCTCGTCATCTTCGCGCGGAT
>CAZGLU010000368.1:0-2587 GCA_964526095.1 uncultured Anaerolineaceae bacterium
CTTGGCGCCGGTCCACAGCTCGTCGTACATGGCCGGGGCGTGGGAGAGCACGCGCGTGAAGGGCCGGTCCACCCACACGATATGACGCTGCGACGAAAGCTGCGCGGCGGCGTGGAATGCTTCCAGCACCGGGCCGACGAACATCCCGGCCAGCGCGCCCCCGTCCACGACGAGCGCGAGCAGCGTCACCGGGGTGGTCAGCCGCGCCGCCGCCGCGTGGATCATGGCGCGCACGGGCGTTTCCTCCAGCCCGATGGTGTTCAGGATCGTGATCAGCGCGCCGAGCCAGTGCGTGACGTTGATCATCTCCGGGCCGGAGATGCCGGGGAACAGGTACTTGGCCCCGCCGGAGAAGCCCACGACCTCGTGGGGGAAGGTGGGGCCGACGATCAGGATGTGGTCGCATTCCAGCGCGGCGCGGTTGAGGCGGATGTCCACGTCGCCGCCGAGCGATGGGTGCCACAGGTCCCCGGCGATGGCCTGCACCTCGTCGCGCGTCAGCCTGCCGATGGTCGCCAGCGCGTCGGGGTCGTCCCACGCGTGGTTGCGCAGGCCCACGTGCGCGTAGGTCGTGGCGCGCTCCTCCGGCGTGATGCCGACCAGCGCGCACAGCGCCGCGTCGGAGAGGGGCAGGTGCGTGCCGAGCGCGACCATGAAATCGACGTGGCGCGCGTCGTGCAGGGCCGCGACCAGGCGCCGGAACAGCATCGGTAGCGGCATGGTGCGCGTGCCGTCCGGGATCAGCACCAGCACGCGCTGGCCGGTGAAGCGGCCCTCGATGCCGCGCGCGATCACGTCGCGGATCGCGTCGTCGCTGAGCGAGCCGGTTGGGGCGATGGCGTGGGCGTCGAGCATGGCTTATACCCCCGAATAGGCGCTGAAGCCGCCATCGACCGGGACCACGATGCCGGTCACGAAGGCGGATGCGGGCGACACGAGCCACAACACCGTGCCGAGCAGGTCTTCGGGCGTGCCGAAGCGGCCCGCGGGCGTGTGGTCGAGGATCAGGCGGCCACGCTCGGTCAGCTCGCCGCTCGCCTCGTCGATCAGCAGGTAGCGGTTCTGCTTGGTGACGAAGAAGCCGGGCGCGATGGCGTTGACGCGCAGGCCGGGGCCGCACTCCTGCGCGACGTGGACGGCGAGCCACTGCGTAAAGTTCGTCACGGCGGCCTTGGCCGCGCTGTAGCCGACGACGCGCGTCAGCGGGCGGATGGCGCTCATGGACGATACGTTCAGGATGACGCCCTGGCCCTGCGCCGCCATCTGCCGCCCGAAGACCTGGGCGGGCAGCAGCGTGCCCATGAAGTTCAGGTCCAGCACGAAGCGCAGCGCGTCCGGCGGCAGGTCGAAGAAGCTGCGCGTGGCGTCGGTGGTGGCGTCCTCGCGGTTGCCCCCGGCGCAGTTGACCAGGATATCAGCCGGTCCGAACAGGTCCTCGATCTCCGCCGCCGCCCCGGCCAGCACGTCGGGGTCCAGCACGTCGGCGTAAATGGCGTAGGCGCGCTCGCCGATCTCCTCGGCGCACTGCTGCCCGCGCTCGCGCTCGCGGTCCAGCAGGACCACGTTGGCGCCGTTCTGGGCCAGGAACTCGGCGATGGCGAAGCACAGCACGCCGCAGCCGCCGGTCACGACGGCGGTTTTGCCGGTCAAATCAAAGAGATCGGTGGTGGCGGTCATAGAGTTTGCTCTTTTCGGATAACGGTCTGATCAAAGCTCGCACGCGGCGGCGCGCACGATGCGCGGACCACCAGTTCGACGTCCAGCAGCGTCCGGCGGGCGAGCCGCGCGCGGGGCTGCTCGATCCGGCGCAGCAGCAGCTCGACCGCGTGCTGGCCCAACGCCCGCGCCGGGATGCGCACGGTGGTGAGCGGGGGATCGACGTGCTGGGCGGACAGGATATCGTCACAGCCGGTTACCGACAGGTCGCCGGGGATGCTGAGGCCGCGCGCGCGGCACACGGCGTAGACCTGGAGCGCGACCTCGTCGTTGAACGCGACGATCGCGGTCGGCGGGTCCGGGCGGTCCAGCAGCGCGGTGATGGTCGCCTGCCACTCGTCGTTGGCGTAGGTCGGCTGGTTGATCTCAACCACCAGCGCCGGGTCGGGCGCGAGGCCCGCATCGGCGAAGGCCCGCTCGAAGCCCTCGCGCCGCATCCGTGCCGGGGTGTAGTGCGGCGCGTCGAGGTTGAGCAGTGCCACGCGGCGGTGGCCGAGGTCCAGGAGGTAGCGCGTGGCCTGGTAGATCGAGCTGATGTGATCGACCAGCACGCTCGGCGCGCGGCCCTCGTCCACCAGGTAGTTGCACAGCACCAGGGGCGCGCCGCCGTGCGCCAGGCGCAGCACGTCCTCGGGGGCGGCGCGCGGGGAGATGTACAGCACGCCATCGACCACGATCTGCCCCGTCAGCATGTTGATGTACGCCTGCTCGCGGGCCGCGTCGCCGCGCGTGGAGCACATCAGCAGGGTGTAGTTGTGCTCGATGGCCGCGTCCTCGACCGCCTCGACGGCGAGGTTGATGACCGGGTCCGCGATGGTGGGGATCACGATCGCGATCGTGCGGGTGCGGTTGGTGCGCAGCCGCCGTGCCG
>CAZGLU010000368.1:2597-4422 GCA_964526095.1 uncultured Anaerolineaceae bacterium
GCCGTGCCGCCAGGTTCACCTTGTAGTCCAACTCGCGGATGGCGGCCATCACCCGGCGGTGCGTCTCCGGGCTGACCAGCTCCGGGTTGTTCAGGGCGCGCGACACGGTCGCCGTGGAGACCCCGGCCCGCCGCGCGACATCCTGCATTTTCGCCGCCATGATGCCCCCACGCCAGCCAGATCTATGCTATAGTGTAATCGATTACAGTAAACACCATTCCGAGGGCTTTTGTCAAGGAGCAGCAAAAGGAGCGCCCCATGTCCACCCCTGATCGCGCCATGCTGGCGGACGACCGCCTGTTCGGCCCGGACGCCCGGCAGAAGGAGATCGCACAGCACCTCTACGCGCAGATCGCCGGGCTGCCGCTGATCTGCCCGCACGGCCACGTCGAGCCGCGCCTGTTCGCGGACCCCGACGCCACGTTCGGCTCGCCCGCGGAGTTCTTCATCATCCCCGATCACTACATCTTCCGCATGCTGTACTCCCAGGGCGTGCCGCTGGACTCGTTGGGCATCCCCCGCATCGACGGGGGCGGAACCGAGGCGGATCACCGCCGCATCTGGCGCATCTTCGCCGAGCGCTTCCACCTGTTCCGGGGCACGCCGACCAGCCTGTGGATCACGCAGGAGCTGCACGACCTGTTCGGCGTCACGGAGAAGCTGACCGGGGCGAGCGCGGACGCGATCTACGATCAGGTTGACGAGCGGCTGCGCGCGCCGGACTTCCGCCCGCGCCAGCTTTACGCGCAGTTCAACATCGAGGTGTTGTGCACCACCGACGCCGCGTCGGACACGCTGGACGCGCACCGCGCGATCCGTGCGTCGGGGTGGGCGGGGGACATCCGCCCGACGTTCCGCCCGGACGCCGTGGTGAACCTCGATACACCGGGCTGGCGGGAGGAGATCGACCGGCTGAGCGCGGCCAGTGGGATCGACGTGACCGACTACGCCCGGTTCATCCGGGCCTTGGAGCAGCGCCGTGCCGCGTTCAAGGAACTGGGCGCGCAGGCCACCGACCACGCCGCGCTGACGCCATACACCGGGCGGCTGGAGGAGGGCGAGGCGGCGGCGATCTTCGATCGCGCGCTGCGCGGGGAAACGTCGGCGGACGACGCGGCGCGCTTCACGGGGCACATGCTGATGGAGATGGCGCGCATGAGCGTCGAGGACGGCCTCGTGATGCAGCTTCACGTGGGGTCGTACCGCAACCACAACCGCACCCTGTTCGTGGCGTACGGCAAGGACAAAGGCGCGGACATCCCGATCCGGACCGAGTTCACGCGGAACCTCGCGCCGCTGCTGAACGCCTACGGCAACGACAGCCGCTTCCGCCTGGTGCTGTTCACGCTCGACGAGGCGACCTACGCACGCGAGCTGGCTCCCCTGGCCGGGCATTACCCCGCGCTGCGGCTCGGCCCGCCGTGGTGGTTCTTCGACAGCGTGAAGGGCATCGAGCGTTACCTCGACGCCGTGGTGGAGACGGCCGGTTTGCACAACACCGCCGGGTTCAACGACGACACGCGCGCCTTCCCGTCGATCCCGGCGCGGCACGACCTCTGGCGGCGGACGTGCGCCATCTGGATCGCCGGGCTGGCCGCACGCGGCATCGTGGATATGGACGACGCCGAGGCGATGGCCTACGACACGGCCTACCGCCTCGCAAAAGAGACGTACCGCTTCGATGTGAATTGAGTGAGGGGAACAGGGGCGGGCCGCAAACCCGCCCCTGGCGTATCAGACGAACGTCGGGGGCGTCGCGTCGCCGGCGGCCCGCAGCTTACCGCGCGGCGTGGCAGCGCGGCGTTCCTCGGCCAGCGCGTCTTGA
>CAZGLU010000369.1:0-4386 GCA_964526095.1 uncultured Anaerolineaceae bacterium
TCTGACCGTGCTGGGCCGGGCCTGGGCCGATGTGGCGCGTGCGTTGCTGGATGAACCCACTGCCCCTGACACGCTTGGGCCGTCGCCGTCCCCAGAGCCGGACATCGAGCCGCTGTTGGCTCGGGTTCGGCGGCTGCACCAACTGGGGTAGGCGCATGGTCGCCTTGCACGTCCGTTCCGGCTATTGCATAATGACCTCAAGCTAAACGTAGCGTTGAGAAATGGGCCGGCCATGACTGAGACAATCTCGCTCCACGCGTATCTCAAAGAACTCGATGCCCTGCTGGACAACGACTCGCCGACCGAGGTGGTGAGCCACTGCCGGTATATTTTGCAGCACTTCCCCAAGAACGTCGCTGCGTACCGCACGCTGGGCAGGGCGCTGCTCCAAAAGGGGCAAAACGAATCCCAGCCGGCGCTGTTGGATGAGGCGGCTGAGATCTTCCGGCGTGTGTTGAGCGCGCACCCGGATGATTTCGTCGCTCATCTGGGGCTGGGCGAGGTCGCGCAGTACCAGGGCCGGTTGGACGAAGCGGTGTGGTATTATGAGCGCGCCGCCGAGCAGGCGCCGGAGAACGCCGTGCTGCGTGACACCATCCGTCAGCTCGACGCGAAGCGCGGCGCCGCTCCCGCGCCGGAGGTCAAGCGGCCGCTGTCGCGGGCGGCGTTGGTGCGCCAGTATATGAAGGCCGGTAACATCGACCAGGCGCTGACGGAGGTGCGGGCGGTCCTGGCGGATGATCCGGACCGGCTGGATCTGCGGGTCCTTGAGGCCGAGGCGTTGTGGGACGGCGGTCACTGGGCTGAGGCTGGCGAGGCGGCGGCGCAGATTTTGCGCGATCATCCGGACTGCCTGCCCGCAAATCGCATTCTGGCCGAACTGTGGTTGATGTACAAGCGCCCGGCGGACGCGCAGCCGTTCCTGAACCGCCTGGAGGCGCTGGACCCGGTGACGGCGGCGCGAGTGGTGGGCGGCCCGGACGCCGTGCCGGATGGCATCACGCTGCCGCGCCTGGACTACACGGCGAAAGCGGCAGCGTCCCTCACGGCTGAGACGCCCGACTGGGTGCAGGAATTGGGCGAAGGGGACAGGTTGCAGGATCCATTCGCCGCGCCGGTTGAGGCCCAGCCGCTTCAGGCGGAGCCTCCGGCTGAGGCGCCAGTGGGCGAGGTGCCGGATTGGGCCGCAGTGTTCGCGGCGCCCCTGGAGGACCTGCCCGCAGACGACGACCGGCCAAGCGACGACGAAGGGCCGGCCCTGGCGTTGGGCATCGATTGGAGTATGCCGCTGGACTCGGAGGAGGCGTACGAGGAGTCGCCCGCCGCCCCAGACTGGTATGCTGCCCCGGTTGAGCCGCCGCCCTTCGGCGGCAGTGAAGGCGTGCCGGATGCAGGGTGGGCGTCCGGACCAACCCTCTCAGATCTTGAGCCGTTGGAGATGGAACCGCCCGAAGCTCAGTCCCCGGTGGAGGAAGCGCCATCCGACTTCGAGAGCTTCCTGCATGATTACGGCGCCCGTCAGGTGGGCACAGGCGCGCTGGATGAGGGCGCTGCGCCGGAGCAACCGCTCAGCACAGCGGGGGATGTCCCGCCGTGGGGTGAGGAAGCTACGTCTGAGCCAGCCGAGGAGTCCGGGTATGCGCTGGGCTGGATGGCGGATCTTGGCGCGCCTGCATCCGTCGAAGAGGATGGTATCCCCACCGCAGCGACCGGTGACGCGCCCGCTGAACCGGATTTCGGTCAGGACGAGCCTGCCGTCGAGGACGCATGGCTCTCGCGCCTGAACGCGGAGGTTGCCGAAGCAGACCAGGACGACGAAGGCCCGGATACGGACGACGCCTGGCTTACGGCGCTGGAGACGCGAGGGGGCGATGCTCCGGTTGAAGAGGCCGGGCCGCACGAGGATGAGGATCTGAGCGACGAGGACTGGCTGGCACGCCTCGCGCCTGGCGGACAGGATGCCGGGCTGCCCAATGTGGCGGATCGCTTAACCCCGTCAGAAGCGGTGTTGGGAGAAGAAGAGCCGCCGCTGTTTGAGGCGTCGTTTGAGGAGGAGGCGCCGGGTGGCGATCAGCCTGCCCAGGCGGAACCCGAGCGCCCCAGCGTGACTGAGGACGAGCTTGAGGCCCTGCGTCGGGCGTCGATGCCGCCGCCGGGCGTCGATCTCAACGAACTCCTGGGCATCGGGGAGGCTGAGCCGGACGAGATCTCGGCGCGGTCCGAAACGCTGGCCCCGGACGATGCTTCGGATGCGGCACCCCCCGAGCCAGCCGAGGCCGGGCCGGTGGCGTCGCCCATGCCGGAGCTGTCGGCGCAGGATATAGACTGGGCGACGGACGATGCTGCGCAGGAAGCGGTGATGGCCGAAGCCGACCTCCGCGCGGAACTCGAGCAGGCTACGGCGCTGCCCGGCGACGCGGAGCTAGACGCCGGGCTGCTGGCGTTCTTCGAGGCGGCGGATGAGCCGGATGCGTCGGCGGGCGATGAACGCGAGCCGGGCCGTACGGCGCTGCTGCCGGGCGAGGCCGATGAGATCACGACCGATGAGTTGAAGTGGCTGGAGGAACAACAGCCGGACGACGATTGGCTGGGATCTTTTTCCAAGGAGGAAGCCGACGAGGCGCAGGCTGAGCCTGAAAGCTGGCTGCCGGGTGAGGAAGCCGCAGCCGAGCCAGAAACAACCCCGGAATCCCCGGTAGAGGATGCCCCGGCGTCCCCCTTCTCAGAAATCGCCGCGGCGGAGGATGAAGGTGAGGCCGGGATACCGGAACAGCCCTTTGCTGCATGGGAAACTCCGGTGGAGGATCGGCCTCCCTATGAGGAAGCGACGGCTGTGGCGGAGCCGGGTGCGGGTGCGCCGGTCGAGGATACACCGTTCTCGGAGCTGCTCGGGGCGGGGCAGGATGTGGCCGAGGCGGAAGCTGCCGAACAGCCCTTCGCCGTGTGGGAAACCCCGGCGGAGAACCGGCTTGCCTATGAGGAAACGGCAGTTGTGGCGGAGCCGGATACAGAGGCGCCCGCCGAAGATGCGGAGGTACTGTCCTTCCTGGAGCTGATCGAGGCGGGGCAGGATGTGGCCGAAGCGGGAACGGCGGAACAGGCTCCCTCGGCAGAGGACCGGCCTGCCGACGAGGTGGCGGTAGCAGGACCGGAGCAGGAGACTGCGCCGGAGGGCGCGGGCACGATGCCCGCGTGGCTGGCGGAGATGCAACCGGCCCAGGACCTGTCTCCGTTGGCCGAGGAGTTTGAGGCGCTGCTGAACGGGGAGTACGACCCGTTCGAAGGCGGGCGGGCGGATCAGGTGCCCACCTATGCTGCCGCGAAGGAAACGGGTATCCTACAGCCGGATGAACAGCCGGAATGGATGGCCGCGTTCCTGGACGGTGAGGCGGACGAGCCTGCGCCCGAAGACGCCCCGGCGGCGGGCTTCCCTGCAGTCGGTGGCGGGCCGGGGCCGGAAGCGCCGAACGTGGCTGAGGCCGCCGACGAGGAGACTCCGGCTAAGGGTGGGCTGCCGGACTGGCTCACGCTGGACGAGGAACCCGAGCCGGTTCAGCCGCCCGTTGACGTCGCGCCGCCCGAAGCGTCTGACGCCGCGCTACCCCCCGCCGAGGAACAGCCGCCACGGTCGCTCTATACGCCGCTGCCGCCGCGTGAGCCGGAACCGGCCCACATGCCGGACTGGCTTGCGGCGATCGCCTCAGAGGGCGACGCGGGCCTGCCGGGCGCCGAGGATGCCGGTGACGAGTCACCGTCCGACGTAATGCCCACGGATAGCGCGGCGTGGCCCGGTGATGATGCCGTCGCATACGCGCCTGAGGATGAGCCAAACGGGGAGGATCTGGCGTTCTTGCAGCAGCTTGACGCAGTGGACTGGCTGCCTGACGCCCGGCAGGAGCCGTCGACGGACGAGCTTGCGATCAAGGATGACCTGCTCAACGACCTTAACCTGGGTGATCTGGGCGAGGCGTTCGCCCCGCCAACGGCCCCCCAGGAGGTTGCGCAAGCCTTCGATCTGACTGATACTACTAGCGCGCCAGCGGAACTGCCGCCGGTGGTCGATGAGATCCCGGCGGAAGCATTCACGTTTGACGATGAGCTTCCCGCCTGGTTGAAGCGGTCCATGGAGCAAGGCAACGCGGCCCAAGGCGGGACGCCGCGCCCGGCGAGCAACCTGCCTGAATGGCTGCGCGAGCCGGATGAAGACCCGGATTAGCACGTCGAAAGTGGGCGAGGTGCAGCGTCCGGCCGTTCGCCCTCATTCTCGCCAGGAGGAATGGGATGGAGTTCCCCGACTTCGATAAGATGACGCCCGAAGAGCAGATGGCGTGGGTGGAGAGCCTTGCACGCCGACAGGGCGCCAAGGACGAAGAATTGACGACCGCG
>CAZGLU010000370.1:0-4385 GCA_964526095.1 uncultured Anaerolineaceae bacterium
GAGATAATGAGCGGTGACTGGAGTTCAGACGTGTGCTCTTCCGATCTCCTCCCCAAAAAGACGCACCGCGTACACAGCCCGGTCGGGAACGATGCCGCACGCATACCGACCGGCAGCGCATCCCTCTGCATACTAGATACTCGCAGGGGACGCGGTCGGTTCGACGCGTTTTGAACTTGCCCCTACAGCGGTTCCTCGACCGGCTTCCACACGTACTCCATGTGGGTTGCCGTTTCGCGCGCGATATCCGGGCCGTGCAGCCGCTGTACGACATAGAGTGCGGCGTCGATCCCGGCGGTGATCCCCGCAGACGTGATGATCTGCCCGTTATCCACGTAACGCTGCCCCCGGACGATGTTGCACGCGGGCGCGACGGCTGCCAGCTCGTCAAACGCGCCGTGATGCGTCGTCGCGGAGAGGCCGTCCAGCAGGCCAGCGGCGCCCAACAACAGCGCGCCGGTGCAGATCGAAAGCACGATCTCGGCCTTCTTCGCCTGCTCGCGGATGAAATTGAGGACCACCGGGTTCTTGCGCTCGTGGCGCGCGCCCAGGCCACCGGGGACGATCAGGATATCGGCCTGGATCGCGTCGGCGAACGTGTAGTAGGGCGTGATCCACAGCCCGCTGCGGGTCGTGATCTGTGGGGAGCGCCGTTCGGCGACGGTGGTCACCGTGAAGGGGACCAGCCCGGTCGCGCGTTGGCCGGTGATCGCGAACACCTCAAGCGGGCCGCAGAAGTCCAAAGTGTCTACGTCGTCAAACAGGGTAACCAAAACGTTTCTCGCCATAAGGTACGGCTTTCTCTCGACCCGGCAGGCTCAGTGTGACACCTGTTAGTAGTATACTCACCTTTACCATGAGCGTTCGACAATTCAGCAGGCAATCGCCGGGTTTGACTGAAGCACACTATTATAATAGAAATTCAGAGCGTTTGCGATGGCATTGTCGCCCGCCCTGCACTGCGCCTGCGTCCAGTTTGGCCCTGCGTGAGGAGTTTGTCTTGATGCGATTAGGAGGCACGGGGATCAACCTGCTGCTCCTGGCGGCCCTGATGCTGGGGGCGGTGGTGGGGAGCAGCCCGGCCGGTGGACCGGCAGCGGCACAGGTCGACGTGCCACGCTTCGAGGGCGCGGGGTGCCTCTTTCCGGTGCCGCCCGGCGAGAACGTCGAGTGCGGCTACCTGATCGTGCCAGAGGACCGGGCGCGCTCCGGCAGCCCGCTGATCCGACTCGCGGTGGCGATCCTGCACAGCACCAGCGGGAACTCGTTACCGGACCCGATCCTGTATCTGGCGGGCGGTCCCGGTGTGGGCGCGGTCGCCTACGCCGAGCAGTGGCTGGACTCGCCGCTGCGCCGCCGCCGCGACGTGATCCTGTTCGACCAGCGCGGCGCGGGCCTGTCTGACCCGCTGCTGGACTGCCCGGAGCTGGACGAGCTGGCGCTCGACCTGTTGGAGCAGGCGCTCACGCCGGAGCAGGAGGCGGAGCAGCGTCTGGAGCAGGCACGTGTCTGCCGCGACCGGCTGCGAACGAATGGGGTCAACCTGGCGGCCTACACCAGCCAGGCGAGCGCTGCCGATATCGCGGACCTGCGCAAGACGCTGGGCTATGCGGAATGGAACCTTTACGGCATCTCGTACGGGAGCCGGCTGGCGCTGACCGTGCTGCGCGATTACCCGACCGGGGTGCGCAGCGCGATCCTGGATTCGCCCTATCCCCCGGCGGCACCCGGCCTGCTGGAATTGGTGCCCAACGCCCTGCGCGCGTTCGAGGCCTTTTTCGAGGGCTGCGCCAGCGACCCGGCGTGCAGCACGGCCTACCCGGACCTGCGCACGACCTACTACGACCTCGCCATGCAGTTAAACCAGTCGCCGCAGGTGGTCCCCGTGCGCCATCCCCGGACCGGCCAGATGATCAACTTCCTGTTGACGGGCGACCGGCTGATCGAGACGACGTACCAGGTGCTCAGCAAGAGCGAGCTGATCCCGTACCTCCCGTTCCTGGTGTCCGAGGTCCGTGCCGGGCGGCCGGACCTGCTCGCGAACATCGGCCTGAACCTGGCGCTACAGGTCGAGAGCGTGAGCGAGGGCGTTTACTACTCCGTGGAGTGCCACGACGAACTGCCCTTCAACACGTACGAGGATCTCCAGGCGGTGGCCGAGCAGTACCCGGCGTTCGCCAACTTCGTGCTGGGGCAGGCGGAATACGTGATCTGCCCGATCTGGGGCGCGGCCGAGGCGGGCGGGATCGAGACGCAGGCGGTGAGCAGCCCGGTCCCGACGCTGCTCCTGGCGGGTACGTATGACCCGGTCACGCCGCCCGCGTGGGCGCACCTCACCGCCGAAAGCCTGTCCACCAGCTACGTGTACGAGTTCCCCGGCCTGGGGCACGGCGTTTCACTGGTCGAGGGCTGCCCGCAGCGGATCATGCAGGCGTTCCTGACCGATCCGACCGTCGCACCGCACAACGCAGACTGCATCGAGGCGATGCCGTGGCCGCGCTTCCACATCCCGGAACGGATGGGGACGATCCGCTCCTTCCCGCTTCAGCCTGCCACCCCGGCGGCGGACGACGCCCATGCCTGCCTGACGGACGCGCCGTGCTAGCGATTAGCTCAAAGCTAAGGGGGGACCTCATCCCTTAATCCCCTCAGCCAATCGAGTTTGGGGAAGGGAAGCAAGAGCGGGGTGCGGCGCGGTGTGTGGAGGCAGACCTCACCCCCCGGCCCCCTCTCCAATCAAGTTGGAGAGGGGGAGAAAGGCGCGTTGCGGGGTGTGGTGTAGGGGCGGGTTCCCAAACCCGCCCTGTTTTGCTCCCCGACGTGGTGGGTGTGGCCTCGTGTGGTGCGGAGGCCGTGCGTGGGGCGAACCCTGGGCGCGGCAGGCGCTAGCGCACCTTGATCGGGGTCATCTCCGCCCAGTTCTTGCCGACGCGCGCATCGGCACGCAGGGGCGCGTCGAGTTCGAAGGCGGATTCCATCACCTCGACCACCAGCGGTGCGAGGCGGTCGATCTCGTCCTCCGGCCCCTCCAGCACCAACTCGTCGTGTACCTGAAGGATCATCTGCGAGCGGAAGCCCCCGGCCTTGAGGGCCTTGTCCAACTCGATCATGGCGATCTTGATGATGTCGGCAGCGGTGCCCTGCACCGGCATGTTGATCGCCTCACGCTCCGCGCGCTGGTACGCCGGGGTGCGGGAGGGACGCTCGCCGTTGCGCTCAC
The DNA here is from genome assembly GCA_964526095.1 of uncultured Anaerolineaceae bacterium. Taxonomy (GTDB): domain Bacteria; phylum Chloroflexota; class Anaerolineae; order Aggregatilineales; family Aggregatilineaceae; genus Aggregatilinea. The sequence goes on from CAZGLU010000370.1 coordinate 3,221, forward strand.
GCAGCACGGGGAAGTAGCGCCGCCGACCCAGCAGCGTCTCGACGTAGCCCCGCTTGCGCGCCTGCTCCAACGACTCGTCGAGGTAGCGCCGCACGCCGGGGAACTGCTTGAAGTAATTGCTGATGAACGCCTCCGCCTCGGCCAGCGTCAACTGGCTCTCCCGCGCCAGACGGAACGCACCCATGCCGTACATCAGGCCGAAGTTGACCGACTTGGCGAAGCTGCGCTGCTCGTAGGTCACCTCGTCCAGCGGGACGTGATACACGGCGGCGGCGGTGGCGCGGTGGATGTCCTCGCCCCGGCGGAAGGCGTCGAGCAGGGCCTCGTCCTGGCTGTAGTGGGCCAGGATGCGCAGCTCGACCTGGCTGTAGTCGACGGCCAGCAGGCGGCAGCCCTCCGCCGCGATGAAGGCATGGCGCACGCGGCGGCCCTCCTCCGTGCGGACGGGGATGTTTTGCAGGTTCGGGTTGCTGGACGACACGCGGCCCGTCGCGGTCCCGGTCTGGTTGAAATTGGTGTGCACGCGGCCGGTCTTCGGGTTGATCAGGGTCGGCAGGGCATCGACGTAGGTCGTCTTGAGCTTGCTTAACTCGCGCCACGCCATGATCTTGCCGACGATGGGATGTGCGTCGCGCAGCAGCTCCAGCACGTCGGCGGCGGTGCTCAGGCCGTGCGTGGTCTTGGGCAGGCCCTCCGTCGGCAGGGCGAGCTTGCCGAACAGCACATCGTTCAACTGCTTGGGGCTGCCGATATTGAACGGGCCATAGCCATCCGTCAGCGCGTAGATTTCCTCCTCCAGCGCCGCCAGCCGCGCGCCCAGGTCCGCGCTGAGGGCGGCCAGATGGTCCACGTCCAGCAGCACGCCGGCCATCTCCATGTCCGCGATGATCGGGACGAGCGGCATCTCGATCTCGCTGAACAGCTTCCAGGCGTTGCCCGCCTCTAACTCCGGCCGCAGGATCTCCACGAGCCGGTGGGTCAGCACGGCGTCGGCGGCGGCGTAGGGCGCGGCGGCCTCGACCGGCACGCGGTCCATCGTGATCTGGTTCCGGCCCGTGCCGATCAGGTCCGAGATGGGGGTCATCTGCACGCCGGTCCGTACCCAGGCGAGGTTCTTCAGAGATCGGAAGAGCACACGTCTGAACTCCAGTCACCGCTCATTATC
>CAZGLU010000371.1:0-4379 GCA_964526095.1 uncultured Anaerolineaceae bacterium
GATGGAATCTCGTGACTGGAGTTCAGACGTGTGCTCTTCCGATCTCTGGGATGGGCTGCTGGCCTTTGTCGAGCGCCGCGCCCACCTCGTGCTGTGATCCCCGGCGCGGCGGTGCGTGGTACAATCGCCGCCGGTAAGGTTACCGTTCCCACAGCGAACCTGGAGGCATATCACTCGGATGGATACCCGCATACAGAAGATGGCGCAGGTGCTGGTGAACTACTCGCTTGCGCTTCAGCCGGGCGAAAAGCTGTTGATCCGTGCGCTCAGCCCGGAGTCACAGCCGCTGGCTCAGGCCCTTTACGAGGAAGCGTTTAAAGCCGGTGGGCTGCCGTTCGTCTACATTCAGATGCAGCAGGAGGACGAGATCGCGATCGGGTCGTCCGCCAACCTGGAGCAGCTTGCGACGGTCAACCCCATGCTGGCGCTGATGTACGAGACCTGCGAGACGATCATCCGTATCGAGTCGTCGCAGAACCCCCGCGCGCTCTCGGCGTACCCGTTGGACCGCCAGCGTGCCCGCGCCCAGTACCATGATCAGTTGATCCAGATCCAGATGCGGCGCGAGGCGGCGGGCGAGCTGCGGCGCTGCACCACCCAGTTCCCGACCTTCGGCTATGCGCAGGCGGCGGGTATGTCGCTGCGCCAGTACGAGGACTTCCTCTACGGCGCCTGCAAGGTCGAGCACGATGACCCGGTCGCGGCCTGGGAGGCGGTCTACGAGTCCCACGAACGGCTGATCGACTGGCTCAAGGGCAAGCAGCACCTCGCCGTGCGCGGCGAGCACATCCACCTCGATATGTCGATCGCGGGGCGCACCTTCAAGAACGCGGGCGGCAAGCAGAACTTCCCCGACGGCGAGATCTTCACCGGCCCGGTGGAGGACAGCGTCAACGGCTGGGTGCGCTTCACCTATCCCGCCTACTACCATGGCAACGAGGTGAAAGGCATCGAGCTGCGCTTTGAGGATGGCCTGGTGGTCGAGGCGAAGGCGGCGGCCAACGAGGCGTTCCTGCTTGCCACGCTGGACACCGATCCCGGCGCGCGCCGCCTGGGCGAGTTCGCCATCGGCACGAACCGCGACATCCGGCAGTTCACCGGCTCGATCCTGTTCGACGAGAAGATCGGCGGCACCGTTCACATGGCGGTGGGGCAGGGCTACGGCGAGACGGGCAGCGTCAACAACTCGCTCGTACACTGGGACATGATCTGCGACATGCGCGACGGTGGCCGCATCATCGTGGACGACGAGTTGTTCTACGAGAACGGCGAGTTCGTGATCTAGGGCGCGTGTGTGCCAGGAAACACTTAGGAAACACAACGCCCCGGTTCGCGCGAACCGGGGCGTTTTTGCTGGCTCCTGAGGTAGGACTCGAACCTACAACCCATCGGTTAACAGCCGATTGCTCTGCCGATTGAGCTACTCAGGAAGGCGATACGAAGGATACCAAACGGGGCAGGGCATGTCAAGATGAAGTTCCCCGTAAAGGGCCGGTTTGTGCAAAGTGCTGAACCCGTTTCCAACGGCTCAGCCATCCTGCCCAGAAGGTACTATTTGGCCCGGCCCGGCGACAGGAGTAAGATAGGCGCTTGGTGAAAAGACTTTGCTCGCCCACAATCAAGGAAGCCAGTGATGACAGGCAGTGTGTCCGTCCGTAAGGTCGAGTCCCGGCGCGACCTCCGTACCTTTTTGGCTTTTCCCTGGACGTTGTATCGGACCAGCCCCTACTGGGTGCCGCCGCTGTGGTCGATGCACCGGCACAAGTTCGACCGGCGCAAAAACCCGACCTGGCAGCACCTGGAGGGCGAATATTTCATCGCCTGGCGCGGGAACCGGCCCGTCGGCACCATCGCGGCTTTCATCAACCACCGGCACAACGAGTTCCACGGCGAGCATATCGGCTTCTTCGGCCAGTTCGAGGTCTACGACGACCCGGAGGCGGCACACGCCCTGCTCGAAACCGCCGCCGCGTACGTGGGCGGCCTGGGTTACGACGCGCTGCGCGGCCCGGCGACGTTCTCCACCAACGAGGAATGCGGCGTGCTGATCGACGGCTTCGACGATCCGCCCGTCGTGCTGATGCCGTACAACCGCCCGTACTACCAGCGGCTGCTGGAGACCGCACCCGGCTTCGAGAAGGTGATGGACCTTCACAGCTATTACCTCGAGTTTCAGAACGTGACCAACACGCCCAAGCTGGAGCAGTTGTTCCGCGTGACCGAGCGCAACAACCAGCGCCGCCAGATCACCGTCCGCACGCCGGACGTTTCGCGCCTGGACCAGGAGTTTCAGGCGCTCAAGGACATCTATAACCGGGCCTGGCATCGCAACTGGGGCTTTGTGCCGTTCTCTGACGAAGAGCTGGACGAGATGGTGAAGGCCCTGGGCCAGTACTTCGAGCCGCGCCTGACGTTTTTCGCGCAGGTGGACGGCCAGGACGTCGCGTTTATGCTGGCCCTGCCGGACATGAACCGGGCACTGCACCACGCCTACCCGCGCCCCGGCAAGCCGGAATTGCTCACGCTGCTGCAAGTGCTGTGGCATTGGAAGGTCCGCCCCAAGATCGACCGCGTGCGCTTCATGCTGATGGGCGTGCAGGAGGGGTACCGGGGCATCGGCGTCGAATCTGCGATGTTCGTCGAGGCGTATCGTGCTGCCCAGGCGCTCGGCTGGCGGGTGGGGGACGGCGGTTGGGTGTTGGAGACGAACGGGCCGATGATCCGGCTGGTGGGGGCCTTCAACGCCCCGGCCTACAAGACCTATCGCTTCTACGAGCGTCCCCTCAAGCCCGGGTATACCGTCACGCGGCCCGAGCCGATGTAGGCGCGGGCGGAGGTGGAAGGACACACGGCGATGACAGGCACGCTGACGATCACCCCGGTTCGCTCCAGGGGGGACTACCAGGCTTTCCTGACCTTTCCCTGGACGTTGTACCGGACCAGCCCGTATTGGGTTCCGCCGCTGATGTCGATGCAAAAGGAGAAGTTCGACCGGCGCAAGAACCCGACCTGGCAGCACCTGGAAGGCGAGTATTACCTCGCCCGGCGCGGCACGCGGGTGGTCGGTACCATCGCGGCGTTCGTCAACCACCGGCACAACGATTTCCACGGCGAGCGGATCGCTTTCTTCGGCGCGTTTGAGGTGGTCGACGACCAGGCCGCGGCGGATGCCCTGCTGGGGGCTGCGTCCGACTGGGCGGCGGCGCGCGGCTACCACGCCCTGCGCGGCCCGGCGACGTTCTCCACCAACGACGAGTGCGGCGTGCTGGTCGAAGGCTTTGACGATCTCCCCGCGCTGCTGATGCCGTACAACCGGCCCTACTACCAGCGCTTGCTGGAGCGCTCGCCCGGCTTCGAGAAGGTGATGGACCTGATCTGCTACCGCTTCACGCTGGCGGCCTTCACGTCCTCGCCCAAGATTCAGCAGGCGCTGCGCGTCACGCAGCGCAACAACGAGCGCCGCCAGATCACGGTGCGCGGGCTGGACCCCACCCGGCTCGACGACGAATTTAAGACGCTCAAGGCGATCTACAACGCCGCCTGGGACAAGAACTGGGGCTTCGTGCCCCTCTCTGACCCGGAGCTGGACGAGTTGGTGGAGAGCCTGGGCCGGTTCCTGGACCCCCGGCTCGCGTTCTTTGGCGAGGTCGCCGGGGAGCCGGTGGCGTTCCTGCTCGGCATCCCGGACCTGAACCACGTCCTGCGGAGCGCCTACCCGCGCCCCGGTAAGCCGGAGCTGCTCACGCTGCTACAGGTGTTGTGGCACTGGCGGATCCGCTCCAAGATCACGCGCATCCGCGTGCCGTTGATGGGCGTCAAGCAAGGCTACCGGAATATGGGCGTTGAAGCGGCCATGTTCGTAGAGTTGCTTCACCGGCTGATCCGCCTTGCCGATGAATACGGCTGGCAGAGTGCCGACGCGGGGTGGGTGCTGGAGACGAACGACGACATGAACCGGATCGTTGAGGCGCTAAACGGCGAGCCGTACAAACGCTTCCGGTTCTACCAACGGGCGTTGGTGCCTCAAGGACCGGATGGCCCGTCTTGATCGCGTCATCACGAGAGGGAACTCATGACTGGCAAACGAATCACGGTGATCGACGACGAACCGGCGATGGTGGAGATGCTAAGCGCGTTCCTGCGCATGAAGGGCTTCGACGTGCAGGGCGCGTACAGCGCGCGGGAGGGCCTCGCCGTGATGGAGCGCACGCGTCCGGCAGCCCTGCTGCTTGACCTGATGATGCCGGAGGTGGACGGAATTCAGTTTTGCCAGCAGTTGCGCGCGCATCCGGACTTCCACGATCTGCCGATCATCATCGTGTCCGCGAGGAACAGATCGGAAGAGCGTCGTGTAGGGAAAGAGTGTAGGATAGGGTGTA
>CAZGLU010000372.1:0-4372 GCA_964526095.1 uncultured Anaerolineaceae bacterium
GTCAGCGTCCACTGCACCGACGTCCCGTCCGGCCCTGGCTGCAACCGGAAACGCGCCTGATAGCTGCGATAGGCGCCGCCCTCGACCATGCTGTACTCGTAGCCCAGGCCATCCACCCACGCCGTCACCTGAAGGATCACGTCCTTGCCGCGCGGCGGGGAGCAGCGCCAGCGCGCGCCAACCCCGGTCGGCAGCGTGGTCAGCACCGAGATGCCGGTACACCCGGCGTGCCAGCGCGGCAGCATGGTCGGATCGGAGAGCACCTCCCAAACGGCCTCAGCCGGGGCGTCAATGAGGATACGTTGGTCAATCAGTGGCACAGCAGGTTATCCGTGAGTGATGGAGTCTGGCACAAAGGGCGCCTGACGTGACGACCCGATCACGGCAGCGCCGCCCCCCATTCTATCGTAATCCGATGGTCGCTCAAAAGCCCCTGGACACACGCCGGGCGCCGCCGCTGCGGGCTATCGTCGCTGCGTGTGGACTATGCTAAACTATGAAGCATTGTAGCTTTGCGAAAACGTGGGCGCAAGAAACAGCCGACGGACGCGGCCATCCGTGAGCGGACGCGCCGACGCGCTCCTGCGCCAGTCACCCGTGCATTGAGTGGGGTATGCCCAGTCCGTCACTCGTATTCGGCTTCGTGTTGGCGACGCTTTACGGTGCCGCATTTCATTTCATCAGCGGTGGCGACGCACGACGGTTGGCGCTCTTTTTGCTCTCGGCCTGGCTCGGCTTTGCGCTGGGCCACGCCTTCGGCGAGCTGGTCGCCTTCGAAGCCTTCAACATCGGCCCGCTGCACATGCTCACGGCGACGATCGGGGCGTGGTTGGCGCTGATCGTCGCGCGCCTCCTGACGCGACAGCCGCCGCGCCGCAACATGCGTACCTGAGGCGGCTCGCGGGCCGGGCCTGACAGACAACGCTTACCCGCACGCCGGGTAGTTCAACTTCAACAGGAAAGGGGCCTATGGCGGAACAACCGGGAACATATGTCTCGCCCATCGGATCGGGCGCGGATCAAGACGAAAACGGCCGCAAGTGGTATTTCTGGCCCGTGGTCGGGCTGGGTGTGCTGGTCGGGATCTTCGTGATCGGGCTGGTGGCGGCGCTGCTCGTCGCCATCTTCGCAGACCCCGACGATGCGGCGAACTGGGTCGGCATCATCCGCGACATCTTCATCATCGTGCTGGCGATGGAAGGGATGCTCATGGGCATCGCGCTGATCGTGCTCGTCATCCAGCTTGCCGCCCTGATCAACCTGCTCCAGAACGAGGTTCAGCCCATCGTGGACAACGCGACGGAGACCGTGACCACCGTGCGCGGCACCGCGCAGTTCATGAGCCGCAACCTCGTAGAGCCGGTCATTAAGGCCAGCGCGGTCGCGGCGGCGGTCGGCGGCATCGTCCGTGAGACGGTCGGGATCCGCCGGGCCTTGCGCAACGACCGTAAGGATTAGGAGGCTCAGGTCATGGCGAAGCGTTCAAGTGACGATGGGCTGATCTTGAGCTTCATCGGCGGGCTGATCGCCGGGCTGGCGATCAGCGCTCCGGTCGCGGCCTGGCTCTCGCCCCGGCGCGGCGACGAGACGCGTGCGGTGATCCGCCAGCGTGGCCTGCTCATCCGCCGGAAGGCGAGCGAAACCGTCCGCAAGCCGATCGAACAGGCCCAGGTGCAGATCGGCCAGTTGAGCGAGCAGGTCGGGGAGCGCGTGGACAAGATCCAGGAGCGGGTCGGCAGCCTGCAAGAGCGCGTCAAGGGCGAGTCCATCGAGGACAGCCTCGCGGAGGGCCGGGCCATCGCGGCACAGAAGCGGCGCGAGTACGGAGAGCAGGGCGGCCTCTAGGCGCCACACGCACCGGAGCAGGATCACAAAGCGGGAGCGCCGATAGGCGTTCCCGCTTTTCGTTCGTACGGGATCAGGCGTCGTCAGCGTGCGGCCTCGGCCAACGCGTATGCCCTCGGCAGTGCCGCCAGCACGTCGCTCGCCGTGACGCCCGCCGAGGTGCCGAGCGCCTCCTCGGCCAGCGCGCCCGCCATGCCGTGCAGCCACGCCCCGGCCAGCGCAGCGTCGAACGCGTCCAGGCCCTGCGCACGCAGCCCGGCGATCGTCCCGGTGAGCACGTCGCCGGTCCCGGCGCTGGCGAGCGCAGACGTGGCGAACGGCTGCACCGCGACGCGGCCATCCGGCGCGGCGACGACGGTGTGCGCGCCCTTGAGCACGACGATGCAGCCCCATTCGGCGGCCTTCTCGTGCGCCAGCGCCAGCCGGTCGGCCTGCACCGCGCGTGTGTCCAGCCCGGCCAGCCGCCCGAACTCGCCCGGATGCGGCGTGATGATCGTGTCAGGCGGCAGCAAACGCGGCCAGTCGTCCATATCCGCCAGCAGGTTCAGGCCGTCCGCGTCGATGACCAGCGGCGGCAGCGGCTCCTCCTCGGATGGCGGCGCCTGTTCCTCGTCCAGCGCCGGCGCAAAGCCCAGCGCGCGGCGCGCCCGTCCCTCGGCGCCCGGCAGCAGCAACATGCGCAAAAAGTCGGCGGTTACGCTCTCACGCCCCAGGCCCGGCCCCAGCGCCACGGCGCTGACGTTAGCCAGCTCCTCGCGCAGGACCTTCACCGCCGCTTCGTTGATCACGCCCAGGTCGTGCGGCAGCAGCAGCCACGTCGCCTCAGGCAGCATCCCGGCCAGCGTCGGGATGATCACCTGCGGCGCCGCGACCGTCACCAGCCCGGCCCCGGCCCGGTAGGCCGCCGCCGCGACGAGGTACGCTGCCCCGATGTAGTTCAGGCTGCCGCTGACGGCCATCAGCCGCCCGAACGTGCCCTTGTGGCTGTTACCGGGGCGCTCCGGCAGGCGCGCCCCCACCATCGCCGCGTCGACCAGCTCCACCGCGACATCGTCCAGCTCCGGCAGGCGGCGCGGCAGTCCGATGTTGCCGATGTGCAGCGTCCCAACCGCCGCCGCGCCGGGGAACGTCAGCAGCCCCGGCTTGGCCGCCGCAAAGGTGATCGTCTCGTCGGCGTACAGCGTGTTGGGGTCCAGCTCGCCCGTGTCGCAGTCCAGCCCGCTCGGCGCGTCCACCGCGACGATCACCGGCCCCTCCCCCGCCGCCCCCACGCGAGGATCGGACGGCGTGGTGTAGCCCGGCTCGGGCCGCTCCGACCGGCGCAGCGTCAGCGCCTTGTGCGCGGCCTGGAGCAGCTTGGCCGCGTCCCCCTTGATCGGCAGGCGCAGGCTGGTGCCGAATAGCGCGTCCACCACGACGTCCGCGTTGGCGACGAGGTTCTGCAACACGCGGTAGCCCTGGCCCGCGTCGTCCCCGGCGTGCGCGATGAAGACGCCCGCCTCCTGCGCCCGGACGAAAACCGCGTCATCCTCGCCGCGCGGCTTGAGCAGGTACGCGCCCACCTGTGCCCCCGGCAGCTCCTCGGCCAGCACGCGCGCCGCGACGAGGCCATCGCCGCCGTTGTTGCCCGGCCCGACCAGGATCGCGATACGCGGCGCGTCCAGTTCCTGCACGTGGACGTACACCCGCTCCGCGACGGCACGCCCGGCCAACTCCATCATGTCGGCGTAGGTGTGGCCGCGCGCGTCGGACGCCTGCTCGATGGCGCGCATCTGTTCGACGGTCACAATCTTTGGCATGTTCTCCTATCCCTCCCGTGCTGTGTGTGGGGCGACCGGCGCAGCTAACCGTCCGCCTCGCGGAAGAAGCGGATCATGTCCAGGTCGCCCGGCGACCGGCCGTAGCTCGTCAGCACGACGGCGGCTTCGGCCCGGAACTGCGTGCCGTGGTTGACGACGTGCGCCAGGATCTGCCACAGCGGCGTCTCGAACGGCACGCCGCGCGTGTTGGTGTAGCGCACCACCCGGTCAAGCTCCCCAGCGGGCAGCAGCCCCAGGAAGGCGCGCATGGCGTATTCCTCGGCGTGCCAGCGTTCCACGAGCGCCTCCAGCGTCGGGAACTCGTCCACGCCGGGCAGCGCCGAGGGCGACGTCCCTTCCTCGCAGCGCAACCGCCACACGATCTCGGCGCCGAGGATGTGGGTCAGCGTCGCGTGCAGGCTGCCGAAGCTGACCGGGGCGGGTGCCGTGCGCTGCTCCGGCGTGAGGCGGGCGGCCTGCGCCAGGACGCGGTCGTTGGCCCAGTAGTTGTACTCAAAGAGCGTCAGGACGTCGGTCTTGTGCATGGCTCCCCCGCCGGTCGTAAACCCGGATCGGCACAGGGGCGGCCCCACGCGCTGCATGCCGCCCCGTGTTGATTATAAGCGTTTCAGGTCGAACAGGAGATCGCAGCGGCGCGCGCTACAGCCCCTTAGCCGCCAGCCACCGCTCGAAGGCCGCGCGGTCAGCCTCCGAGGCGAACGCGCGCC
>CAZGLU010000373.1:0-4364 GCA_964526095.1 uncultured Anaerolineaceae bacterium
CGCGAAGACCGGCTCGCAGCCGTAGCCCTCGCACCCGGCCACGGTCGAGATCGTGCCCGTCGGCGCGATGGTCAACTGCGCGCCGTTGCGGATGCCGTGCTGCCGGATGCCCGCGACGATCTCCGACCAGTCCAGGGCCGGGCGGCCCCAATCATGGGTGTGGGGCACCAACGGTTTCGGCGGCTCCCACTTGAGGGCTTTCGGGTCGTAGATGCTGCCCTCGATGGCGAGGAACGGCCCGCGCTCGCGCGCCAGCTCGATGCTCGTGCGCATGGCGTGGAAGCGCACGAACTCCATGAGCTGGCTGGCGAACTCCTGTCCCTCCGTCGAGCCGTAACGCACGCCGAGCACGTACATCATGTCCGCGAGGCCCATGATGCCCAGGCCGATACGCCGCACGCGGCGGGCGGCCTCCTCCAACTGCGGCACGGCAGGCACGTAGGCGTTGGCCGATACCACGTCGTCGAGGAAGCGCGTCGAGATCTCGATCGATTCGCGCAGCTTCTCCCAGTCCACCCGCCCATCATCGGTCAGATGGCGGGCGAGGTTGATCGAGCCGAGGCAGCAGTTCTCGAACGGACCCAAAAATTGCTCGCCGCAGTTGTGGGCCACGAAGCCATTGGCGATCAGGCTGTGCGTCTGGGGCTGCGCCAGGTCGTAGACGTCAGCCGTCCCCGCCGCCTCGACGGACAGCACGGTATCGGTGAACGTCTCGCGGTTCGAGCGCCGGGTTTTCGCGGCGATGAACGCCTCAGCCTTCGCCTGCTTGGCGCTGTGCGCGAACCCGATCAACTCGATGAAGCGGTCCCGGTTGGCCTTGCCGAGCACCAACTCATACTGCGGGCGCGAGGCATAGATCCGGGTCCCGCCCTTGCCGTCCGGCATGGCGTGACGCCGGGCCGCGCGGCGGTGGTAGATCCGGCTGACGATGCCGAAGTTCGTCAACAGCAGTTGCACGTCCTCCAGCAGCCCGCGCGAGCTGCTCGCCAGCCGTACGGAATAATCCTGCTTCTTCTCGTTGAAGCTCACGGTACCATCCGCCCCGAACAACCCTTGCAGGAAGCCGACGACGGCCTCACGCGGGGCGGTCCAGATCGATTCGGGCACGCGCTTATGCTGCGCGCGCACGGGGCGCACGCCCAGGGACTCGAAGAACAGGAACGGCACGCGCCCGTAGGTCAACTGCCGGAGCGCACCCCGTTCCACAAGCGAGCCTGCGCCGAACCAGCGTTCCATCGGCTCGTGGACCTGGGCCAACGCCTCATCATCCGCAAACACGATACCGATGCTCTGCCGGGTCTGCCCATCCGACACCCAGCCGTCGCCCACGAGCCAGCCCATCACCAGCCCCAACTCATGCGACCACGTCTCCGGTATCGCCGCGTAACGCTCGCGGAAGTCCGCCCGCTGGACGGTATGCCGGTCACCGGACAACGCCATGTGCGCCATGCGCTCGCGCATCCACGCAACGTTCGGCAGCGCAGTCTGTCGGCTCCATACGCCCTCGCCGCTTTGCAGCAGGATCTCGTCCCCGGGGCGCAACGCCTGAAGCTCGACGTACCCGCGTGGCGTCAGGAAACGGTGATCCGGCGTGGCGGTGACGCTGTAGCCCATGCGTGTCGTGAGCTTCATGACCGGCACGTTTTCGCGCGTCATCCACGCGGGCGAGGCGGGGCGCAGCGCGACGCCGGGCAGCGTCCCGGCCGGGCCGTCGTCCTGGGGCAGCGCGCGGTTGTCCGTCGTGATAAAGCCCGCGATGCCCGCCTCCGCCAGATCCCGGATCGGGATCAGGCCGTACTCGGTGGCGATGCGCGTCTCGCCCACAAAGCACGGGTTGGTTGACTCCAGCTCGTACAGGTGGGGGACCGGATTATCCCGGTTGGCCGTGTCGAGGAACAGGACGCCCGGCTCACCGTTGTAGTGCGCCTGCTTCACGATCATGTCGAACAACTCGCGCGCCCGCACGGTTTCCCACACCGTCCCGTCCTGCGGATTGACCAGATCGAAGTCGCCGTCCTGCTCGACGGCCCGCATAAAGGCGTCGGTGATGCCGACCGAGATATTGAAGTTGGTGATCTGGTTCTCGTCCGTTTTGCAGGTGATGAACTCGCGGATGTCGGGGTGGTCCACGCGCAGCACGGCCATATTCGCGCCACGGCGGCTCCCCCCCTGCGCGATCTCGCCAAACGCCTGATCGTAGACGCGCAGGAAGCCGACCGGCCCCGTCGCCTTGCCGTTAGACGACCGGACGACCGCGCCTTTCGGGCGGAGGCGGCTGAAGGCGAACCCGTTCCCGCCGCCGGTCTGCTGGATCAGCGCGGCGTTGCGCAGTGTCTCGAAGATGCCGGAGCCGGTCCGGCCCATGTCGTCGTCAATGGGGAGCACGAAACAGGCGGCAAGCTGCCCCAGCGGGGTGCCTGCGCCGGTAAAGGTCGGGCTGTTGGGGAAAAAGTTCAGCCCGGTCAGCAGCTCGTAAAAACGGCGGGCCGTGCCTTCGACATCGCCACCAAACTCTTCTTCGGCCTTCGCCACATGATAAGCAACCCGCCAGAACATCTCCTGTTCGGTTTCAACCGGCTGACCATCCTCGCCGCGCCGCAAATAGCGCTTGCGCAGCACCGTGCGTGCATTCTCCAACAGGGGGATCTCACGCTGGAGGTCAGGCGGCAGTGGAACTTTGCGGAAGCCATTCGCGCGTGGATCGACGCTGGTCTGCTGTTTGCCCGCTTTGGCCATTCCCCTCTCCTTAATTTTCGGCAATGTACCGGTAAACGTAGAACGTGTGTGCGTTTTTGCCGGTCACCAGAAGCACCTGAACGAGGCCCTCGCCGCTCCAAGCGTGCGAAGGGCCGGCCATGTTCCGTAACGAAGCCCTCGTTGCGAACGAACCTATCTGCTATGTCTTCGGTTCTGCTGGTTCTGACCCACGATCCGGCGCCGGACCGGCAGCGCCCGGATCACGACCACCCAATGCTTCAGCGCGGCCTGCACCCGTGCCGTTCTGTTCCGCCGCACCGCCCGCTTCGGCGGCAGGGCCGGGCGCGACCGCCTCACCCTTGCCGGACTGATCGCCCAGTAAGGTGTCCAGCATATCGCGGACACTGGTTAGATTATCGAGGCCCAGGTACACAATGGCATATCGAATGTACGCGATCGGGTCCAGCTCCTTCAAGCCCTCGATGACCATGTCACCGACGACGCGGCTCGGCACCTCGTCCCGCCCGATATTCTGCAAGTGAGCCTCGATACGGTCGGCCAGGGCATTGATCCCGCTCGCAGGGATCGGACGCTTCGCGCATGAGATCTGGATGCCGCGGATCAACTTCTCGCGGTCGAATGCCTCACGGTCGCCGTTGGCTTTGATCAGCAGGGGCGTCGAGCGGATCACCCGCTCAAAGGTGCTGAACCGGCGGCCACAGACCTTACATTCGCGGCGACGACGGATGCCTTCCGCCGTGCCACGCGAAGTGTCAACCACAAACGATCGATTTTCGGCATCGCAGTATGGACACTTCATCACATGCTCTTTTCCAAAAGCTTCGACGACGCGGGTTGGAAAAAAAAGTGTGCCAGATGCCACCTGTGGGCGGCTGCAATTATCCCACATAACCCCCATATCTGGCGGTTACCCCACATATCGCATCCCATATCTGGCGGTTTGTGGGGTCCAGACTGTAACAACGCTTTATCCAATAGTATATAGTACCAGGGTACTGATCGGGGTTACAGGCTGGTTTGAAAATGTGCGCTGGCCGCCACACGTGATCTCGCCCAACTCAGGCGAAAAGGCCACATCACCCTGAGTTGGGCGATCACGTGTCAGGAGGGTATGGACCGCGAGCAGCGGCGATGGCAGACGCGACCCGGCGTGGCTCGCGCCGTCATCGTCGGCCCGGCGGATTTAGCGCCGACGCAGGAACGCCGGGATGTCCAGGTCGTTCGTATCGTACACGCGCGACGTAAACTCCTCGTCCACCTTACGCGGCTGCGGCTGCGGCTGCGACGGTGTGGCGTCCGCCTCGGCCTCGGTTTCCTCGCGCGCCGGCTCTGGCGCAGGCGTGGCAGGCCGGGCCACCGGACGCTGAGCGCTCGTCCCGGCACCAGCACGGCTGCGGGCGTCCACCGGGCGGCGCTGATTGACGCGCGTGTGATCGAAGCCGGTCGCAATCACGGTCAGGCGAACCTCGTCGCCCATGTTCTCGTCGATCACGGCGCCGAAGATCAGGTTGACGTCCGGGTGTGCGGTCTCCTTGATGATCGCCGCCGCCTCGTTGACCTCGAACAGGCTCAGGTCCGGGCCGCCGGTGATGTTGAACAGGATGCCGCGCGCGCCGTCGATGGTGACGTCGAGCAGGCTGCTGCTG
>CAZGLU010000374.1:0-4357 GCA_964526095.1 uncultured Anaerolineaceae bacterium
GATAATGAGCGGTGACTGGAGTTCAGACGTGTGCTCTTCCGATCTATCAGCCAGGAAACGCGCCAGCGCGTTGAGCAGGCGATCGAGGAGTTGGGTTACATCCCCAACGCGCTCGCCCGCAGCCTCCGCTTCAAGCAGACGCGCACCATCGCCCTGATCCTGACCGACATCACCAACCCATTCTTCACCACCGTGGCGCGCGGCGTGGAGGACACCGCCAGCGAGCAGGGCTTCAGCGTCATCTTCTGCAACACCGACGAGTCCCCCACCGAGGAAGCGGAATACGTCAACGTCCTGATGCAGAAGCAGGTGGACGGCCTGCTGCTCGTCCCCACTGGCTGCTCGCCGGACTCCCTCGTTCCGCTTCAGGACCAGAAGCTGCCGTTCGTCCTGCTGGACCGTCACATCCCCGGCGCCGCTGCGGACACGGTGCGCTGCGACTCCGAGGGCGGCGCGTACGCCCTCACTCAGCACCTGCTCGCGCTCGGCCACACCCGTATCGCCATCCTGAGCGGCCCCGAGGACGTCACGACCGCCTCTGACCGCGTCCTCGGCTACCGGCGCGCCTTGCGTGAGGCCGGGATTGAGCCGGATGAGTCGCTGACGTTCTTTGGGGAGTACACGGTAGACGGGGGTTACCGGATGGCCCGCGAGGTCATCGCCATACAGCCGCGTCCCACGGCGCTGTTCGCCTCAAACAACTTCATTGCCGTCGGCGCGATGCGTGCCCTGCACGAGGCCGGGCTGGCCGTTCCGGGCGACATCTCGCTGGCCGCGTTTGATGATCTGCCCCTGTCGTACGTGGGCGATCCGTTCCTGACCGTGATCGAGCAGCCCGCCTACCTCATGGGCGTGCGTGCCACGGAGCTGCTGCTTGAGCGCCTCGCCGGGAAGGAACCGGCGGCCCCGCAGGAGGTCATTTTGCCAACCCGGCTGATACCGCGCATATCTACGGGGCCGGTCCCCGTTGCCCTGTCTTAGCGGGGACATTTCCCCGTCCGCAGACGGATGGGGGGGCATTTCGGGATGCCACCGGCACCCGCTACCCGTGTATCACATACTCCAGGGAGGAAGCGATGTCCACTGTTCCACAGCCGCACAAGTTCGTTCCCGATCCGGATGGCGTCGATCCCGCCCAGGTCCCGCAGCGGACCCTGTACACGGGCGCGCGTATCCCCGCCATTGGCCTCGGCACGTTCGGCTCCGACCGCTACGACGGGGAGCTGATCGCGGAGGCCGTGAAGGGCGCGATCCGCGCGGGCTACCGTCACATCGACTGCGCCGCCGTGTACGGCAACGAGCACCTGATCGGCCAGTCGCTGCGCGAGGTGATGGCCGAGGGCCTGCCGCGCGAGGAGTTGTGGATCACCTCGAAGCTGTGGAACGACAAGCACGCCGAGGAGGACGTCATCCCCGCCTGCGAACAGTCCTTGCGTGACCTGCAGCTCGACTACCTCGACCTCTACCTTGTGCACTGGCCCTTCCCCAACTACCACGCCCCCGGCGTGGACGTGACCTCCCGCGACCCGAACGCGAAGCCCTACATCCACGAGAACTACATGCGGACGTGGCGCCAGATGGAGCGCCTGGTGGAGTTGGGCCTGGTGCGTCACATCGGCACGTCGAACATGACCATCCCCAAGATGAAGCTCGTCCTGCGTGACGCCGCGATCAAGCCCGCCTGCAACGAGATGGAGTTGCACCCGCACTTCCAGCAGCCGGAGTTCTTCCGCTACCTGCTCGACCACGACATCGTGCCCATCGGCTTCTCCCCGATCGGCTCGCCCTCCCGCCCCGACCGCGACCGCACCCCGGACGACACCGTGGACACGGAGGACCCGGTCATCGTCGAGATCGCCGCCCGCCACGGCGTCCACCCGGCGGTCATCTGCGTCAAGTGGGCCGTGCAGCGCGGCCAGGTCCCGATCCCGTTCGCGGTCCGGCGCGAGCACTACCTGAGCAACCTGCGCGCCGCCGTCACCGATCCGCTGACCGACGACGAGATGGAGGCCATCGCCCGCATCGACCGGAACTGTCGCCTGATCAAAGGGCAGGTATTCCTGTGGAAGGACGGCCAAAGCTGGGAAGACCTGTGGGACCCCACCGGCGAGATCACCCCGGCATGAGGGCGGCCATGACGCACCTGGAGGAGGCGTGAGCATGGTGCTTCAGCCGCGCGGCGGGCACCTCACTTTGTTGTTGTTTAGATCGTTTAGATCGGGGCCGCGATGATCCTCTGCGTCAACCCCAACGCGGCCATCGACAAAACGGTGATCGTGCGTCCCTTCCGCCTCGACGCGATCCACCGCCCTGAGCTGGTCATGGCGCTGCCCGGCGGTAAGGGCTGCAACGTCGCCCGCGCGCTGCGCACCCTGGGTGAAAACCCCGTCGTCACCGGCTGGGTCGGCGGCTTCGCGGGCGGTTACATCGAGGCCGGCCTGCACGCCGAGGGCATCGAAACCGCCTTCATCCATACGGAGGCCGAGTCTCGCACCTGCCTGTCCATCCTGGACCCCGACGGCGGCACCTTGACCGAGATCTACGAGCGTGGCGAGCCGGTGCCCGCCTCGGATGTCGAGGCCCTGCTCGGCCTGTTCCGCGAGGCGATCCGGGGCGCCCAGGCCGTGACGCTCTCCGGCAGCTTACCGGCTGGCGTCCCGCTCGACTTCTACGCCCGCCTGATCGAGCTTGCGCGCGCGGCGAGCGTCCCCGCCCTGCTGGACAGCAGCGGCGAGGCGCTGCGCCTGGGGCTGGCGGCTGGCCCGCACCTGATCAAGCCTAACCGCGCCGAGTTCGTCGAGTTGGCCGGTCACGAGCCGGGCGACCTCGCCGGGTACGCGCGGGCCGCTGCCGCGCTGTCCGCGGAACGGGACGTGATCGTGGTCCTGTCGCTGGGCGCGGAGGGGGCTATCGTCGCACAGCCGGGGACCGTCCTGCACGCCCGTCCGCCCCAGGTGGACGCCACCAGCGCGGTCGGCTCCGGTGACTGCCTGCTGGCGGGCTTCGCCTACGGGTTGGTGCGCGGCCTCCCGCTGGCGGAATGCCTGCGCTACGGGGTCGCGGCGGGTACGGCCAACGCCTTGCAGCTTGGCGCGGGCCGGTTCAGCCGCGACGATTTCGAACGCCTGCACGCCGCCGTGACCGTCACCCCATGCTAGCGGCTGTCAGGCACTGGGCTTCCCTTGTAGGGCCGGGCTTTATGCTTACGCGGCAAAGCCGGGCAGGTTTGGAAACCTGCCCCTACGAAACGAGCTTTTGCTCCCCTCTCCAGCCCCGACTGGACAGGGGGCCGGGGGTGAGGTCCCACCCATGACGGCGATAGATCGTCCGCATCCAACCCGCAGAATCGAAGGCTCTACGCAGCCAATTGTACGCTACAATGAGAGCAGTACGTGCAGCACGTACGCCGCCCGTACCTGGTTGACAACGCTCAAAACCTGTGCTATGTTACCGTTACCATGTTATCGGTACCAGCCCCGGTTAATACTTTATGCACCTGTAAATAAGCGTATGCCTGCCAGCGGTGGGCCTACTTAATCCCGTTGAGGTCGCCATGACCAGTTCCTTAGTGTTGATGGAAGGGATTGACAAGTCCTTTCCCGGCGTTCAAGCCCTCACCCAATGCCAGTTTGAGCTGCAACCCGGCGAGATCCACGCGCTTGTGGGCGAAAATGGTGCGGGCAAATCCACCTTGATGAAGATCCTGTCCGGCGTCTACCCCAAGGACTCGGGCCGCATCCTCTTTGAGGGCCGCGACGTCGAGATCCACAACCCGCGTGACGCGCAGCACCTCGGCATCAGCATGATCCATCAGGAATTGAACCTGATGCCCCACCTCACCATCGCGCAAAATATCTTCATCGGGCGTGAGCCGCGCACCCTGGCGCGCTTCGTCCTGGACGATAAGCGCATCAATGCCCAGACGCGCGAGCTGTTGGCCCAGCTTCACCTCCAGCTTGACCCGCGCACCAAGGTTGCGGACCTGACCGTCGCCAAGCAGCAGATGGTCGAGATCGCCAAGGCGCTCTCGTTCAACTCCAAAGTCCTGATCATGGACGAGCCGACCGCAGCCCTCACCGAGGCCGAGATCGACGAGTTGTTCCGCATCATCCGCCAACTGCGCGATCGCGGCGTGGGCATCGTCTACATTAGCCACCGCCTTGAGGAGCTGTTCCAGATCGCGGATCGTGTCACCGTCATGCGGGACGGGCACTACATCAACACCGTGCCCATGAGCCAGATCACCATCGACGAGATCATCAGCATGATGGTGGGCCGCACGATCTACGAGGCCGCGCCCCAGGTCCCCGACGAGGCCAGCAGATCGGAAGAGCACACGTCTGAACTCCAGTCACGA
>CAZGLU010000375.1:0-284 GCA_964526095.1 uncultured Anaerolineaceae bacterium
CACCCTATCCTACACTCTTTCCCTACACGACGCTCTTCCGATCTATCCACGAAGCGCCCGGTGAGCCGGTAGGTCAGGTAACCGGAGAGCAGCAGGAACTTGTGCGTTTTGGCCCAGATGTCGGGCTGGTGCGTGCGGATCCAGTTAGCCTCTGCCTCCGCCTGGAAGTAGGCGACCGTGCCGGACATGCGCACGAGCTTGAACAGCGCGCCCCACACGCCGCCGACCGGGGGCAGGCCGGACGTCCGGCGCTGGTCCAGCCACACGATCGCGGGGCGCAGCGG
>CAZGLU010000375.1:294-4349 GCA_964526095.1 uncultured Anaerolineaceae bacterium
TCGTCGCGCGCTGCGTGGTGAGCGTGACGCCGCGCACGGCTTCCTTCGGGATGTCGGTCTGCCGCCAGAGCTGCTGGCAGGCGTGGCACAGCGAGGTCCAGAAGTATTCCGGGTGCTGCTCGGCCCAGCCCGGCTGCTGCGAGAAGTACGGCTCGATCACCACGCGCGACCGGGCGAGCAGGTTGCCGTCGAGATCGAACAGCAGCGCGCGGACGCTCTGCGTCCCGTTGTCGATGGCGAGGATGACGTCATCCGGCATGGGGATGCCTGGTCCTTCCTGAGGGGCGGCTCAACACGCCGCTATTGTACTGACCGGCGGCACGGTCGAACAAAAACAGGCCGGTTCGCCCGGCCCGTTTGCATGGTACGCACAGGTTTCGCCGCTCAGGCGCCCGCCGCCTGCGGGACGGGGGCCAGCCCGGCCTCGGTGACGATGCGCGGCACGATCTCCTCCCACCCGACGGCCATCAGGTGCACGCCGTGGATCCCCTGAAGCTTGCGCACGCCCTCGATCAATTCGAGCGCGATGGCGACGCCCTCCTCCTCCACGCCGTCGCCCGCCGCTTCGAGCCGCCGCAGCAGGCGATCCGGGATGCTGACGCCCGGCACGCTGTGGTGCATGTAGGTCGCCATCTTGTACGACTTGATCGGCGCGATCCCGGCCAGGATGAAGACCTTGTCCAGCACGTCGCGCTGCGCCAGGGCGTTCAGCCAGACCTCAAGGCCCTCCAGGTCAAAGATGCAGTTGGTCTGGAAGAACTGCGCGCCGGCGTTGACCTTCTTCTGCTCGCGCAGCGCCTGGAACTCTGGGCGGGAGGCGAACGGGGACGCCGCCGCGCCCAGGAAGAACTGCGGCGGGTTCTTCAACGCGCGGCCATCCAGGTAGCGGCCCTCGTCGCGCATGCGCCGCAGGATCCACAGCATCTGCACGGAGTCCAGGTCCACCACGTCGAGCCGCCCCATCGGCGCCGGTCCCATGCGCCCGTGGTCACCCGACAGGCACAGCACGTTGCGGATGCCGAGCGCGCTGGCGCCGATGGCCTCCGATTGCAGGCCGGTGCGCGTGCGGTCCCGCGCCGCGATCTGCATCACCGGCTCCGCGCCCGCCTCCAACGCCATGACGCTGCACGCTACGCTCGCCATGCGCGCCGTGGCGGAGGGGTTGTCGGTGAAGTTCACCGCGCTCACGTAGGGCTTGATTAGCTCGATGTTGCGCGTCAGCTTGCCGGTCGCCGTGCTGAGCGGCGGCCCGACCTCCGCCGTGACGACGAACCGCCCGGCGCGCAGGTCGCGCTCCAACTGGGAAAGCGGCTCGGTGTAGGCGGGCGGGTGGTATGCGGAGTCGCCGCCCCACCAGTCCGGCTGGCGCACCGGGCGGAAGACGCTGTCCCACGTCCGCGCGCGTTGGGCGGCGTCCCGCGAGAGCAGCCCGCTCGCCACCGTCTTGACGCCGACCTGCCGCGCCTGCCGCACGACGTCGCCCCACGTCTCCGTGCCGACCTTGTCCCAGTCCAGCGGCGGTAGCACCTCAAGCAGCTTCTCCTGACGGCCCATGGCGAACGAGCGCTCGTAGATTTTGTACCAGATGCACGGGCGCGTCTCGTCCACGTAGCAGTGGGCCTCGGTCGAGCCGCCACACGGCCCGTTGCGCACGCCCTTCGGGCACTCCATCGGGCAGATGAACGCGGTCTCTTGCAACAGGCAGTTGCCACACATCCGGCAGCCGAACAGCGGCCCCTTGACGATGCGCTCCACGGCGGCCAGCATGCGACGGCCCAGCGGCTCGCGCTTGAACGGGTAGAACGGCGGCTGCCAGCGACGACCAGGGGTGAACAGTGGCATATACGGACCTTTCTAGACTTCGTGCTATTCGTGCTACCCGTTATACGTTTCCCACAGCGCGCGGCTGACCGCGCCTGTGGCGGACGCGCACTCCGGCTTCAGCGCCCAACCGCTGCTGCGTGCCAGCACCGCGCCGATCAGGATGTCCTCGACGCCCGCGCCCTGTTCGCAGCACCACGCGCAGACACGGTCCGGCGGGCACTGCTCGCAGCGCGCGGCACGGTCGCGGATGCGCCGGTCAAGTTGGAGGGGTGTGTGCTCGTCCATAGTGCTTCGCTTTCAGGCAAATTTATAAAACAATGATCAACAAAATAGCGGGCCACCACAAGTGATGAACGTCACGTGTTGGCGGCTTAACCGGCAGGTAGGCGGCCCCGGCGGAACCGCGTAGAATGAAGGCCGCGCCGTTGATCGGTTCTAAGGGGGAAATGAGATGTCTGATGCCGCGCTGCGCCGCCTGTTCAGGGTCCTCAACCGCTTTTTCATGGTTCCGGCCTTCCGTCTGGGCCTCGGTGCGTGGATCGGGACGCCGTTCGGCGGCTACATCATGGTGCTGCGTACGGTCGGCCATAAGACGGGCAAGACGCGTTACGTCCCGGTGAACTACGCCATCGAGGACGGCTGCATATATTGTCTGTCCGGGTTTGGCACCAAGGCCCACTGGTACCGCAACCTCCGCGCGCGGCCCGGCCTGGACGTCATCCTGCCCGGCGGGGCCGTCGCGGGGGTGGTGGACGAGGTCACCGACCCGGACGCCTACCTGCGCATCGCACGGCAGATCCTTAAGAACGGGGGATTCGCCGGGTTCGGCCTGGGCTTCAACCCCCGCACCGTGTCTGATGCCGTGCTGCGCGAGAAGCTGAGCGGCGTCCCGGTGCTGCGCATCCGCCCGACCGGGATCGGCAGCGGCGCGGCGGACCCCGGCGGGTATCAATGGGTCATCCCGACCGTGGCGACCGTCGCAGTGGTCCTCGCGCTTCTGCTGTGAGGCGCCCGCCAACCCGCCACATGGATCGTGCGCGTGCCGTTGTTAAAATAGCTTTAATTGCCCCTTCACACGGAATTAGCTAAACCGCGTTAAGATAGACCGGGATACGAAGCAAGCGCTATGAGGGGACTATGAAGAAGATCCTGCTCGTCGAGGATGACGACACCCTGCGCCGCACGCTGGCCTACAACCTCACCAAAGAGGACTACGACGTGATCCAGACGGGCGATGGAGCGCAGGCGCTGACCCTGGCACGGGACAACGCGCCGGACCTGATCGTGCTCGACGTGATGCTGCCCTCGCTGGACGGGCTGTCCGTGTGCCGGATCCTGCGCAACGAGTCCGACGTGCCGATCATCATGCTCACCGCACGCGGGAGCGAGGTGGACCGCATTGTGGGGCTGGAGATCGGCGCGGATGATTACATCGTCAAGCCGTTCAGCCTGGGCGAGTTCCTGGCGCGCGTCCGGGCGATCCTGCGCCGATCACCCTCGCGCCACGCGGTCGTGGACCGGCTGGAGTCCGGCGACCTTGTGCTCGACCTGATCGCACGCCGCGTCACGCGGGGTGGCGAGGAGCTGCGCATGACGCACAAGGAGTTCGACCTGCTCGCCACGCTGATGCGCAACCGGGGCGCGGTGCTGTCCCGCGACCTGCTGCTGGAGCGCGTGTGGGGCTACGACTACAGCGGGCAGACGAAGACGGTGGACGTCCACGTGCGGTGGCTGCGGGAGAAGATCGAGGACGACCCGTCCGCGCCGCAGCGTATCGTGACCGTGCGCGGCGTCGGCTACCGCTTCGAGGGGTAGCGCGAGCGATGGCGCAAGGATTGCCCTGGCTGATCGCGCTGGCGGCGCTCGCCCTGGCGGGCGTGTTCGCCTGGGGCTGGATCGAGGCCCGCAGCCTTGCACGCCGCCATAACGAGGCGTGCGCGCTGCTGCGGGACGCCCTAAACCGGGCCGAGCACCTGCGCGACGGGCTGCTGGAGGCCATCGACGACGCGGTGCTGGTGCTGGACGAGCATCAGGAGATCGCGTTCGCGAACCGGGCCGCCGAGACGCTGTTGGGTGCGAATCCCGTGAAGCGGCGGCTGCCGGAGGCCCTCGGCCATCCGGAGCTGGAGATGCTGATCCAGGATGCGCGCATCGTGGGCGGCAGCGAGGGCGTGGAGCGGCGCATCGAGTACGGGCGCTTCATCCTGAACGCCCGCGCCGTGGTGATGACC
>CAZGLU010000376.1:0-4346 GCA_964526095.1 uncultured Anaerolineaceae bacterium
CTGAAGCCCAGGGCGTCTTCGGCCTGCTCGTCGAGGTAGATCACGCGCCCCTCCCGCACGGCCTCAAGCTGGCCGAACAGGGGATCAGCCTCCAGGGCCTCGCGCCCGCCCTCGATGAACTGGAGGTTGAGGATCGCGATCAGGTCCTGGTCGAGCAGGTCAACGCGCTCGGCGTTGAGGTCAGCATAGAACGAGTCGCCCGCGACCTCCAGCAACTCGTCCGGCATCACGAAGCCGAGATCGGTGAAGAAGCGGCCCCGGCTGTCCTCAGCCGTATAGAAGCCGTAAGTGCCGCTGTAGTAGTAGGCGACCGCGACGGTTTTGCCTTCAAAAGCGGGGTAATCGGCGCGGGCGTCCTCGAACAGCGCATCGACCTCCGCCACAATGGACGCGGCCTCATCGCCCTTCCCCACAGCAGCACCGATCAACTGCATGACTTCCTGCCAGGGTATGCCGAAGTCGATGTAGTCATCCGTCTGGGCGATGGTCGGCGCGATCTGCGACAGCATGTCGTATTCGTCCTGCGTGATGCCGGAAGTCACCGCGCTGATGAGATCGGGCTTGAGCGCCAGGATCGCCTCGTAGTCCAGGCCGCCAAACGGCATGTTCAAGACGACGGGCGGCTCGCCCTCAACGTAGTCCTGCGCCCAGGGGAAAATCGCGTTCTCCTCGTCGCCGTACCAGTAGCGCACTGCGATGGGCGTCACACCGAGCGCGAGCAGGAAGTCCTGCTCGGTGTAGCCGAGGGCCAGCACGCGCTGGGGCATCTCGTCGATCGTCGTGCTGCCGAACTTATGCTCAATCGTAACCGGGAAGGCATCGCCGTCCTGGGCATAGCCCGGCGTCACGGCCAAGCCAGAGATCAGGGCGACAAGGATCAACGCCAGTACAACTCGCTTCATCTTGACTGCACCTTTCGGGTAGGGCTGGCGGGAGCCAGCGTCACCAATACAAACAAAGGGGTTTCAGGCAAGCACGCCCACAGGCTCGTGCACCCGTCCGTTCGAGCGGGGGACGGGCTGACGCCGCCGCTTGTGCTGCCCGCGCCGCCCGATCGGCACACACATCGGCGTACCGACGACGGGATCGAGGATCACCTCTGACCTCAGCCCGAACACCTGCAAGATGTTCTCCGGCGTCATGACGTCCTCCGGGGCGCCCTGGGCCAGGATCTGACCGCCACGCATGGCGACGATGGTATCGGCGTAGCGGGCGGCCTGGTTCAGGTCGTGAAGCACCATGACGATAGTGCGGCCCTCCGCGTTGAGATCGTCCAGCAGGTCGAGCACGTCCATCTGGTAAGCGAGGTCGAGGTAGGTCGTCGGCTCGTCGAGCAGCAGCACCTCGGTCTGCTGAGCCAGCGCCATCGCGATCCAGGCGCGCTGACGCTGCCCGCCGCTGAGCGTATCCACGGGGCGATCCGCGAACATCGACAGGTTGGTGGTGTTCAGCGCATCCTGCACGATGCGCTCATCCTCGGCACTCCACTGTTGAAACCAGTTCTGGTGCGGGTAGCGCCCCTGGGCGACCAACTCATGCACCGTCAGGCCGTCCGGCGCGGTGGGCGACTGGGGCAGGATGCCAAGCTTCCGGGCGAGATCGCGCGCCTTCATGGCGTGGATATCGCGCCCGCTGAGGTAGACGCCGCCGGACGCGGGCTTGAGCAGGCGCGACAGGCCGCGCAGCAGCGTCGATTTCCCGCAGCCGTTCGGCCCGACCAGCACCGTGATCGTGCCCGGCTGGATGCGCAGGCTCAACTCGTGCACGACGATCGTGCCGCCGTCATAACACAGTGACAGGTTCTCAGCGTGGAGTACGTCGGCCACAGATCCCCCCTAACCACGGGTACGATACAAGAGATACATGAAGTAGGGCGCGCCGATCAGCGCGGTGACGATACCGATGGGCAACTCCGAGGGCGCGATCACCCAGCGCCCGATCAAGTCCGCGAGGACCAGCAGCGCCCCGCCGAACAGCGCCGCCACAGGCAGCAGCCCTTCGTGTGACGGCCCCACGAGCCGCCGCGTGATGTGGGGCGCGACCAGCCCGACGAAGCCGATGGTCCCGGCGACGGCCACGGCAGCAGCGGCCAGCGCCGCACTGATGGCCAACAGGACAAGGCGCTGCGCCTCGACCCGCGTGCCCAGCCCACGGGCGATCTCGTCGCCCAGGGACAGGGCGTTGAGCTGGCGTGCCATCAAAAACGCGACCGGGAGCAGGGCCAGCAGCCACGCCCCCAACGCGCGGACGTGTGACCAGTTGCGCCCATAGATGCTGCCCGCGAGCCAGACGTACGCCTGCTGCACATCGGTGATATCGCCGAAGACGAGCATGAACGAAGTCAGCGAGCCGAGCACGGAGGCCAGCGCGACGCCGATCAGGATCAGGCGCACCGGGGTGCTGCCGCCGTGCTTCCAGGAGAGCACGTAGATCGCCGCCGACGTGGCCAGCGCGCCGCCAAACGCGGCCCAGGGCAGCAGCGACAGCGGCACATCCCTGAACCAGACGATCAGCGCGACCGCCGCCAGCCCGGCCCCGGCGCTGACGCCGAGGATGCCCGGCTCCGCCAGCGGATTGCGCGTGATGCTCTGCATGATCGTGCCGGAGGTGGCGAGCGCGGCGCCGACCAGGAAGGCCGTCAGGATGCGCGGCAGGCGGAAGGTATGCACGACGAGGCGGTAATTGGCGTAGTCGGGGTGATCGTCCGGGAGCGTGCCGGTCAGCGTGCGGAACACGTCCCAGGGCGAGATATTGTATTCGCCATAGCTGATGCTGAAGACCAGCACGACGAACGTCAGGGCCAGGATCGCCAGGGCGACGCCCGGCACACGGCGGTCAAGCTTGAACGACAGCCGCAGCCGCCGGGAGCGAAGCGCGATCCAGCCGGGTTTCGCAGGGGAGCGCAGGGCCATCAGCGGCGCACCTTCCACCGCGCCAGGAAGATAAAGAACGGCGCGCCGAGCACGGCCATCATGATGCCGACCGGCAACTCCTGGGGCCGCAGTACGAGCCGCGCCGCGACGTCGGCCACGGTGACCAAGATGCCGCCCAGGACCATCGAATAGGGGATGATCCAGCGGTAGTCCACGCCGACGACGAAGCGCGCGATATGCGGCACGACCAGGCCGACGAAGCCGATCGGCCCGGCGAGCGCGACCGATCCGCCAGCCAACAGCACGACCATGAGCGCCGCGACCGCCTTGACCAGCACCGTATTCTGACCGAGGCCCCTGGCGACATCCTCGCCCAGGCTGATGGTCGTCACCTGGCGGCTGATCAGCACGGAGCCGAGCAGCCCGACGAGCACGACCGGCGCCACCTGGCGCAGCAGGTTCATATCACGCCCGGCCAGCGAGCCAGCGGTCCAGAAACGGATCTTGTCGAGGGTCTCCTGGTCCTGGATCAGGAGGGCGGTGGTGAGCGACGAGAGGAAGGCGGTCAGGATAACGCCCGCCAGCGTCAGCCGCAGGGGGGTCGCCCCGCCGCGCCCCAGGGAGCCGAGACCGTAGACGGCGACCGCCGCCACCGCCGCGCCCATCAGCGCCGCCAGCGCATACACGGACATCGGCGGGG
Source organism: uncultured Anaerolineaceae bacterium (assembly GCA_964526095.1). Lineage (GTDB taxonomy): Bacteria > Chloroflexota > Anaerolineae > Aggregatilineales > Aggregatilineaceae > Aggregatilinea. The sequence goes on from CAZGLU010000376.1 coordinate 3,574, forward strand.
AACCGGCAAGGTACACGATGCCCACGACGGCGAACGCCGCGCCCGCGTTGATGCCGAGGATGCCGCTGTCCGCCAGCGGATTGCGCGTCAGCCCCTGCATGATCGCGCCCGCGGCGGCCAGCCCGGCGCCGACCACCACGCCCGCCAGGATGCGCGGCAGCCGCACCGTGCGGATGATCAACTGCTCGAACTGGGTGTCATCGTAGCGCAGCAGGGCATCAAAGACCGTCTGCGGCTTGATATCCGCCGCGCCGAGCGTGACGCTCCAGAGCAGGCAGAGGCCCAGCAACAGCAGGCTGACCATCAGCCCCGGCATCAACAGCGAGCGGCTGCCCAGCAAGCGGGCCATGTTCGGATGTGCGTGTTTAGCTTGAACGGCCATCATCGGCCCCTAGCGATCGGTCACCAAAACGTGTGGATACAAGGAACGAGAGGCTTGGAGCACCGCATGAAGCTCACGGATGTGTGCGGGCCTCGCCTCTTGAGCGCGTATTTTGTCAGATGCACATTGACAGAATCTAGGCCCCGGCTTGAAACCCGTCCTTGTCGGGGCGGGAATCTGCGGTTTCAACCGGCTTTAAATTTTGGGGGCGTGGGGGACTTCACCCCCCGGCAGACCTCACCCCCCGGCCCCCTCTCCAGTCGGGGCTGGAGAGGGGGAGGAAGGCGGAAAGCAGTTAGCGGTTAGCGGTTAGCGGTTAGCGATTAGCTCAAAGCTAGGGCGGACCTCATCCCTTAATCCCCTCAGCCAATCGAGTTTGGAGAGGGGGAGC
>CAZGLU010000377.1:0-4344 GCA_964526095.1 uncultured Anaerolineaceae bacterium
CTGGCGACGGGCAACCCGGTGTTGCTCGCGGACGAGCCGACCGGCGAGTTGGACGTTCGCACCGGCATCCAGATCCTCGAGCTGCTCCGTGCCCAGTCGGACGCGGGCAAGACCGTGCTCGTCGTGACGCACAACCGCGAGATCTCGCGCATGGCCGACCGCGTGGTGGAGTTGAGCAGCGGCCATATCGTCAGCGACGGCCCGCCGCGCGGTGGTCGTGCCGCCATCAGCCAGCTTAGCTGGTAGAAGGGACGGCCCGAAAATGACCCGCATCCGCCTCTGGCTGCGTTGGACCTGGCGCGACCTGCGCGAGCGGTGGCTGCAAGTCACGGCCATCGCCCTGATCATCGCCCTCGGCACGGGCGTCTACGCCGGGATGGGCAGCGCCCGGCCCTGGCGCGAGCAGTCCTACGACGACAGCTACGCCCTGCTCAACATGTACGACCTGCGCGTGCAGTTCCCCAGTAGCAGTTACGTCGATGCTGATGCGGCGCTGGACGCGCTCGCCAACATCCCGCACGCCGATCAAATCGTCGCCGTCGAGCCGCGCCTGCTCGTGCCTACGCTGGTCGAGGCCACGACGGAGGATGACACGATCCTGGTGCCGGGGCGCATCATGGGCGTCCGCATGGGGGACGGCGGCCCGCAGGTGAACGGCATCCACCTCATGGCTGGCGCGGAGAGGCGCACCGCCGGGGACGACCCGCGTGCGATCCTGGAATACAACTTCGCCGCCTACCACGACCTCCCGGAGACGGGCACCATCCGCGTGAGCGGCGGCGTCCCGGTCGAGTACGCGGGCCACGGCATGACGCCCGAGTTGTTCATGGTCGTCACCGAGACCATCGGCTTCAAGGAGGAGGCCAACTTCGCGCTGGTGATGATGCCCTTGGACCGGGCGCAGGCGATCGCCGGCTACCCCGGCATGGCCAATGACTTCGTGCTGACAACCCATCCCGGCGCGGACCTGGCCGTGCTGCGTGCGGAGATCGAGGCCGCCTTCGACCGTGCCTTCTCCGGGCCAAGCGTGCAGTTCATGGAGCGCGCCGACGACACGGTGTACAGCCTGCTTTACGGCGATCTGGACAGCGACGACGAGATGTTCAAGCTGATCGCGTACCTGTTCCTGGCCGGGGCGGCGTTTGGCACGTTCAACCTCGCCAGCCGCATCGTGGAGTCGCAACGCCGCCAGATCGGGATCGGCATGGCGCTCGGCGTGCGGCCCGCCCTGTTGGCCGTGCGCCCCCTGCTCGTCGGGGCGCAGATCGCGCTGCTGGGCGTCGTCTTCGGGCTGGTCCTCGGCGGGGTGATCAGCGCGGCGTTCGCCCAACTGATACGCGACTACCTGCCCATGCCCGTCTTTGAGGCGCCCTTCCAGGTCGGCATCTTCGCTCAGGCCGCGCTCTTAGGCGTCGCCCTGCCCTTCGCCGCGACGATCTACCCGGTCCTGCGCGCCGTCCGCGTGACGCCTGTGGACGCCATCCGCACCGGCCACCTCATCGCCAAGGGCGGCGGCCTCGCCCCGCTGCTCGCGCGCCTGCCGCTCCCCGGTCGCAGCTTCACGCAGATGCCGCTGCGCAACCTCCTGCGCGCGCCGCGCCGCACGCTGCTGACCCTCCTCGGCGTGGCGATGGCCATCACGACGCTGATCGCCCTGTTCAGCATGTTGGACAGCTTCCTCGCCACGGTCGATGCGGGCGAGCGGGAGTTCCTGCAAGACACCCCGGATCGCCTCGTCGTGACGCTCAACACCTTCTACGCCGTGACCGCGCCGCAGGTCGAAGGGGTCCGCGCGTCCGAGCTGCTGGACGCCGCCGAGCCGGGGATCCTGCTCGGCGGGGAGCTGCGCCATGAGGGGAAGGCGCTGGAGGTATCGGTCGAGCTGCTGGATCTGGACGGCGGCCTGTGGGTGCCGACCCTTGTCGAGGGCAGCCTGCCCGGCGACGAACCGGGCATCCTGATCAACGAGAAGGCCGCCCGCGACCTGGGCGTTGAGGTGGGGGACACGCTCACCCTCTACCACCCGCGCCGCACGGGCCTGTTCTCGTTCCGCGCCGTCGAGACGCCGCTGGTCGTCAGCGGCATCCACGCCAGCCCATTGCGCTTCCTGACCTACCTCCCGCTTGACGAGGCGGACCTCTTCGGCCTGGAGGGCATGGCGAACCAGCTTTACGTCAACCCCGCGCCGGGCGTCAGCCAGGGCGACGTACAGCACGCCCTGTTCAGCCAGCCGGGAGTCGCCTCTGTGCGTGCGGTCTCCGCCCTGACCCGCGCGTTCAGCAGCATGCTCGACATGCTCATCTCGATCATGGCGATCGCGGCGCTCGCCGTCATGGCGCTGGCCTTCCTGATCGCCTTCAACTCGACCAGCATCAACGTGGACGAGCGCCGCCGCGAGATCGCCACCCTGTTCGCCTTCGGCCTGCCGCTGCGCACGGTCGTCCGCATGGCCATGGTGGAAAACCTCATCACCGGCGCGCTTGGCACCGTGAGCGGGGTCGCGCTCGGCTACGGCGTCATGGTGTGGATGATGGACTCGCGCGTGGCGAACATGCTGCCCGACGTGCACCTGACGCTCACCGTCTCGACCCTGTCGCTGGCGCTGGCCGTGCTGCTCGGCGTGGTGGTCGTCGCGCTCACGCCGCTGCTGAACATCCGCAAGCTCGCCCGCATGAACCTGCCTTCCGCCCTGCGCGTGATGGAGTAGCCTTCCGCCCCTGTGAAAGCCAGGTCCCTCGCGCCGTCGAGGGACTTGTTTGTTTTACCGAGTTGAGCCATCATCCCCCCGGCTATAATCTGGATCAGCCCGTGCCGAAGGAGGGGCTTATGTACATCGTCCACGTTCACGTCCATGTGAAGCCGGAGTACGTCGAGGCGTTCCGCGCCGCCTGCCTGGACAACGCCCGCAACAGCGTGCAGGAGCCGGGCGTCGCGCGCTTCGACGTCATCCAGCAAGCGGACGACCCGACGCGCTTCGTGCTGGTCGAGGTCTACCGCACGCCCGACGACCCCGCGCGGCACCGCGAGACGGCGCACTACAAGCGCTGGGCCGAGACCGTCGCGGACATGCTGGCCGAGCCGCGCTCGAAGGTCGTCTACGACAACGTCTTTCCGGAAGACGAGGGGTGGTAGCCGATGCCTTTTGAGTTCGCCACCGCCGGGCGCATCCTCTTTGGGCCGGGCACGCTCGAACAGGCCGGTGCGCTGGCTGCCGGGCTGGGCCGCCGCGCCCTCGTCGTGACCGGCGGCACCCCGTCCCGCGCCGAACCCCTGCTCGACGCGCTGCACGCCGCCGGATTGGAGACCGCGACCTTCCCCGTGACGGGCGAGCCGACGACCGATCTCGCCCAGGCGGGCACAGAGGCGGCCCGCACCTTCGGGGCCGACTGCGTGATCGGCTTCGGCGGGGGCAGCGTGCTTGACGCGGGCAAGGCCATCGCCGCGCTGCTGACCAACACCCGCCCCATCTTCGACTACCTGGAGGTCATCGGGCACGGCCAGCCGCTTGACGTCCCCGCCGCGCCGTACATGGCGATCCCGACCACCGCCGGAACCGGCACCGAGGTCACGCGCAACGCCGTGCTGGCCTCCCCGGCGCACCGCGTCAAGGTCAGCCTGCGCAGCGCCACCATGCTGCCGCGCATCGCCCTGATCGACCCGGAGTTGACCTATTCCCTGCCGCCTGACGTAACGGCCACCACCGGCCTCGACGCGCTGACGCAGTTGATCGAGCCGTACGTCTCCGCCCGGCGCAACCCGCTGATCGACGCCATCAGCCGCGAGGGGCTGCGCCGCGCCGCGCGCTCCCTCCGCCGCGCCTACGAGACCGGCGATCCGGCGGCCCGCGAGGATATGGCGTTCGCCGCGCTGTGCGGCGGGCTGTCCCTCGCCAACGCCGGGCTAGGGGCCGTGCATGGCTTCGCCGGGCCGGTCGGCGGGATGTTCCCCGCGCCGCACGGGGCCGTCTGCGCCGCACTGCTGCCGCACGTCATGGCCGCCAACATCGACGCACTGCGCGCCCGCGAGCCGGGGAGCGAGGTCCTGGCCCGCTACGACGAGATCGCGCGGATCCTGACCGGCGACCCTGCCGCGACCGCCGCCGATGGCGTCGCGTGGGTGCGCGACCTGTGCGCCGCGCTGGACATCCCACCGCTGCGCGCCTATGGCGTGACGCCCGCCGACTTCCCGCCGCTGGTCGAGAAGGCCCGCGTCGCCAGCTCGATGAAGGGCAACCCGCTCCCGCTGACGGACGCGGAGCTGACCGCGATCCTGGCCGCCGCCCACTAGAGGCCCTGAAAAACGTGCCCGGTTCCTGCTTTCCCTCAGCCCCCAACGCCCACTCGT
>CAZGLU010000378.1:0-1885 GCA_964526095.1 uncultured Anaerolineaceae bacterium
CGGCATACGCGCTAATGAGCGGTGACTGGAGTTCAGACGTGTGCTCTTCCGAACTTGGCGCGGGCGCAGCTCCCCGCGCTGCTGATCCTGCCGGAGCTGGCGGGCGAGGCGCCCGGCCTGGAGCCGAACCAGTTCAGCGCGGGCGACGGGCGGCTGACCCTGCGCGTGGCGCACGTGCTGTTTGCCGCGCCCGTGCTGGCCGGGAGCGGGTTGCGCACCGGCCTGCCCGCGCTGGTGGCCCACATCGACGCCTACACGGCGGCGCTCGCGGCGGACCCGACGCTCGGCGGGGCGCTGGCCGCCGGGCTGCGCTGTACCGTGCGGGCGGGCGTCGTGCGCTTCGGCGGCGTGGACTACCACGCGGCGACGTTCGTCCACACCTGGCTGCTCGACGTGGGCTGAAGGGGCAGGTTGCCGGGGCGTTCGCCGGTCGGCGCGGCGGGCAGGAAGGAGGGGGCGGTAGTGTCCGTTCGGTTTCAGGTTGAGGTGGATTGGCAGGGCGGCGGCGCGTGGCAGGACGAGTCGCCCTACGTGCGGCGCGTCCGCACGCGGTCGGGGTTCGCGCGCGCCGGGGAGCCGGTCGCGGCGGTCGGGCGCTGCACGATCACGCTGGACAACACGACGCAGCGTTTCAGCCCAGGCTGGGATGCCGGTCCGCTGGCGGGGGCGCTGCGCCCGCGCCGCCCGGCCCGCGTCACAGCGGTGCACGACGGGCAGGCGTTCCCCCTGTTCACCGGGTTCGTCGAGCGGATCGCGCCGGGGACCGGCCCGGAGGGGCAGACCGTCGAGCTGCGCTGCGTGGATGCACTCGCACTGCTGGCCCGCGCCCGCGCCGGTGTCGCGTACGCCGCCAGCCAGTCCGTCGCGGACGTGGTGCGGGTGTTGGTCGCGGAGGTCGTGCCGCCCGAGGCCGCACACGTCGATGACAACGGCGACCTGTTGGCGCACGTGGGCCGGGCGTGGCCGCCCGAAAGCACCACGGCCCTCGCCGCGCTGCGCAGCGTGTGCGAGGCGGTCTATGGGCGCTTTTTCGTGTCGCGGGCGGGGCGCGCGGTGTTCCACAGCCGGGACCGGGCGCAGAATCCGCTGACCCCCGCGCGGCTCGTCGTGGACGCGGGCACCCCGGTCGATGGCCTGGACCTGCGCCTCGACGTGGGGCCGGTGCTGAACGAGGCGCAGGTGACGGTCTACCCGGTCGAGACGGTCGGCGCGCCGCAGACGGTGTGGGAGGCCCGGTCCGCGCTGCGGCTGGCCCCCGGCGAGACTCGCGACATCTTCGGCCTGTTCCGCGACGGGGCCGGGGCGCGGGTCGGTGCGATCAACGTCCAGCCGCCGCAGCCGGATGTGGACTACGCCGTATGGACCCACGCCGACGCCACCGGCTACGACCTCACCCACGACCCGCGTTTCAGCCTCGCTGCCGAGGTCGAGGCGACGCGCGTCCGGCTCACGTTGAGTAACGCGTCGCCCCATGTGCTGTACGTGACGCGGCTGCGCGTGCGCGGCCAGCCGGTCGTGACCTACGACCCGATCACCGTCATGGCACGCAACCTCGATAGCCAGGCCATGTACGAGGTCCGCGCGCGGTCGCTGGACCTGCCGGTGCAGCCCGACCCGGTCTTCGGCCTGGCGCTGGCGCAGTACCTCGTCGGGCGCTTCGGCGCGGCGACGCTCCACGCGGCGCGGCTGACCGTGCGCGACCGGGCGCGGATCGGCGCGGCCAGCGTCTTCGCCGCCGGGATCATGGACCGCGTGACGGTCAGCGCGGCCCACGCGGGCCTGGAGGCGGCGGCGCACGTCGTCCGCGCGGTGGCGTACGACCTGACGGCGACCGGCTACACGGTCGCGCTCGACCTGGAGCCTGCGGGCACGGCAACCTGCACGC
>CAZGLU010000378.1:1895-4342 GCA_964526095.1 uncultured Anaerolineaceae bacterium
ACAGCAGCGAGTATGCACATCTGGACGCCAGCGCCGTGCTCGGCCTGTAGCACGGACGGAGGAGGGACGCATGGCCTGGACGACGCCCAAAAGCTGGGCGGTGAACGAGTTGTTGACGGCGGCGGCGCTCAACACGCACCTGCGCGATAACCTCAACGCGCTGAAGATGCCGCCCACCGCCGCCTACGTCACGGCGCAGGACTACACGACGACCGCGCTGACCTGGGCGGACGTGGACGCGGCGCACCTGTCGCTCATGCTGACGACGAGCGGCGGCGATGTGCTGGTCGGCTTCTGCGCGCCGATGAACATCAGCGTCAGCACGCACACGTATCATCTCGGGCTGCGGACCGACCCGGACACGTTGATCCCCCTGGGCAGCGGCAACCTCGCGAACATCCATCCGGTCACGGTTGTGCGGCTGATCCAGGGGCTTCCGGCGGGGGCGCACTGGTTCCGGTTGCAGTGGTACGTCAGCGGTGGGACCGCGACGCTGTACGGGGCCGGTGGCAAGGCGCAGTTCTGGGTGCGGGAGGTGAGTTGATGGCGGGCGGCGCGGCGGTGAGCCGGATCGGTTGGTGGCAAGGAGGGGATCGGTGACGCTTCAGGACGTGGTGACGCCGGGCATGTTGGACGTGTGGCGGCTGCTGGGCGCGCTGCTCGGCACGCTGGCGCTCGTCGCGGCGACGCTGTGGGCGGGGCGGCAGGTCACGGATCAGGCGCGGGCGGTCTGGCGCGCGCTGCGTGGCTACCAGGGCGCGGCCATCGGCGCGGTGGACCAACCCGGCGACCCGCTGATCGTGCAGCTTGCGCGCGTGACGGGCGTCCCGGCGAGCGTGTGGGCGGCGTTCCTGCCCGCGTTCCTCGGCGCGCTGGCGGCGGGCCTGGATCGCGCGCTGGGGCAGGGCGCGCCGGGCGAGGGGGAGTAGCCGCCTCGCGGGGCCGTGCGGGCAGGTCGAGTGTGGTTTAACACAATCATCCGGTGTCGGTCAGACCTCAGACCTCACCCCCCGGCTCCGACGGTTAATCGCGGTCCCATCGAGGCGGGCTAGGTGCTCCTTAACCTATAATTCGGGTCTATGGACGAAGCGGGCGGGTTTTCAAACCCGCCCCTACACGACACGCTGAGATTTACTTTTCTCCCCCTCTCCAACTTGATTGGAGAGGGGGCCGGGGGGTGAGGTCCGGGGTGAGGTCCCATCCGTCGCCCCAATAAAAAAGGGCGGGTTTCGGAACCCGCCCCCATGTGTTCGGGGTGTGGCGCCTAGTTGAACACCAGCTCGTGGCGGTGTTCGCGGTACCACTCGATCGTGCGCTGGAGGCCCTCGCGGAAGTCCGTCTGCGCGGTGAAGCCGAAGCGCTCCCGCGCGCGCGTCACGTCCAGCTTGCGGCGCGGCTGGCCGTTGGGCTTGGTCGTGTCCCACACGATCTCACCCGTGAAGCCGGTCAGTTCCGCGATCAACTCCACCAGGTCCTTGATCGAGATCTCGTGGCTGGAGCCGAGGTTGACCGGGTCCGGGTCGTTGTAGTGCTCGGCGGCCATCACGATCCCGCGCGCCGCGTCCTCGACGTACAGGAACTCGCGCGTCGGGCTGCCATCACCCCACGCCACGATGCGATCCTCGCCCGCCTCCTGCGCGTCGATGATCTTCTTGATCAGCGCCGGGATGACGTGCGACGAGGCCGGGTTGAAGTTGTCGTGCGGGCCGTAGAGGTTGACCGGCAGCAGGTAGATGCTGTTGAACCCGTACTCCTCGCGATAAGCCTGGCTCTGGACCAGCAGCGCCTTCTTGGCGATGCCGTAGGGCGCGTTCGTCTCCTCCGGGTAGCCGTTCCACAGGTCATCTTCCTTGAACGGCACCGGCGTGAACTTGGGGTAGGCGCAGATCGTCCCGACGATCACGGCCTTCTCGATCCCCGCGCGGCGGGCGTGCTCGATGGTCAGCGCGCCCATCATCAGGTTGTCGTAGAAGAAGCTGCCGGGGTGCTCGCGGTTGATGCCGATCCCGCCGACCGTCGCGGCGAGATGGATGACCATCGTCGCCGGATTCTCGCGATACATCCGTGCGACGTCGTCCTCCTTGCGCAGGTCGTAGTCGCGCTTGCCGAGCGGGTAAACCTTCTCCGCGCCGCAGGCTTCCAACTCCTGCACCACGTAGCGGCCCAGGAAGCCCCGGCCACCCGTCACGATCACGCGTTGCTGCGTCCAAAACTCAGGGGTTGGCGCACCGCTCATGGTTATTACTCCTCACAGGTTTCCCACCACGCGCGAACCATCTGCCAGCGTTCCGCCGGTCACCGCGACGGGATTATACAATATCGTCGGGTGCCCTCGCTACACGCCTTCCGTGGCGGTCATCTTGCGGCCCTCGGCCAGCAGCGCGCCGACCGCGTCCTGCGTTGGCGCCTCGGCGTAGACGCGCAGCACCGGCTCCGTGCCGCTGGGG
>CAZGLU010000379.1:0-4341 GCA_964526095.1 uncultured Anaerolineaceae bacterium
CCCCCTCCCGCGCGGGCGGAAGGGGGCCGGATAAGCGCAGCAAATACGGGAGCGCTAGGCGGTCGCGTTCTTCCTCTGGTAGTACCGCCGCCGCAGCACTTTCTCGATCTCCACCGCCGGGAAGACGGACCCGGCGAGCAGCCACGTCACCAGCAGCTCAGGGCCGTCCAGCGACGTGGTATCGAGGATGTCGTGCATGAACGGCGCGTAGATCGTCAGCATCTGGAGGGCGGCCGTCAGCAGCACCGCGACCCACAGCAGTTTGTTGCGGTACAGCGGCACGCGGAAGAACGAGGCGTCGCCCGCGTGGATCGCGGATACCTCGAAGAGCTGCGCCAGCGCCAGGATGCTGAACGCCACCGTGCGCGCGACCATCAGCCCGTCATCGGTTGGGTTGGTGATGCTGCCGTGCCGGTTCAGCGCCCAGATGTACCCCGCCAGCGTCGTCAGGCCGAGCCAGATGCCGACCCAGATCACGTGCCAGCCCACCCCATGCGCGAAGATGCTCTCACGCGGGGGGCGCGGCTTGCGCTTCATCACGTCCGGCTCGCTCGGCTCGAAGCCCAGCGCGATCGCGGGCAGGCCGTCGGTCACAAGATTGACCCAGAGGATCTGGATCGCCAGCAGCGGGACGCGCAGCCCGAACAACAGCGCGGCGAACATCGTCACGATCTCGCCCGCGTTGGTGCTGAGCAGGTAGCGGATGAACTTGCGGATGTTGTCGTAGATCGTGCGGCCTTCTTCGACCGCCGCGACGATGCTGGCGAAGTTGTCATCGGTCAGCACCATATCCGACGCGCCCTGACTCACATCCGTGCCGGTGATGCCCATCGCCACGCCGATGTTCGCCTGCTTGAGCGCCGGGGCGTCGTTCACGCCGTCGCCGGTCATCGCCACGATCTGGTTGTGCGATTGCAGCGCCTTCACGACGCGCAGCTTGTGCTCCGGCGAGACGCGGGCGTACACCGACACGTCCTGCACGACGTCGCGCAGCGCCTCGTCGTCGAGGGCGTCCAGGTCGGCGCCGGTCAGCGCCTGGTCGCCCTCTTTCAGGATGCCCAACTGCTTCCCGATGGCGACCGCCGTCAGCTTGTGGTCGCCGGTGATCATCACCGTGCGGATGCCCGCCTCGGCGGCGACCGCGACCGCGCGCTTGGCCTCCGCACGCGGCGGGTCCAGGATGCCGATCAGGCCCAGCAGCGTCAGGTCGCGCTCGACGGTCTCCGGACTCAGGTCGGTCGGGATCTCCTGCAGCGGCCGGTAACTGATCCCGATCACGCGCAGCCCTTCGCTCGCCATACGCTCGATCTGCTTCTTCCACGCCTCGCAGCGTTCGGGCGTCAGCGGCTTGACGCCATCCGGTCGGGCCTCCTGCGCGCCCCAGTCCACCAGTTGGTCCGGCGCGCCCTTGGTGAACGACACGTAGGGCGCGTGCTCGAACAGCGCGGTGGCGAAGCGTCCGGTGGGCTTGTGGATCGTCGTCATGGCCTTGCGCTCGGAGCTGAACGGCAGCTCCGCCACGCGCGGCAGGTCCTCCTCCAGCGCGCCGCGATCCCACCCGGCCTTACCGGCGGCGACCAGCAGTGCGCCCTCGGTGGTGTCGCCCACCACGGTCCAGGGGCCGTCTTCTTCCTCCTGCTCCACGTAAGCATCCGTGTTGAGGGCGGCGGCCTTCAACAACCGAGCCAACACGTCGTCGTTCACGGCGTTGATCTGCCGCTCGCCGATGTAGAAGTTGCCGACGGGCTGGTAGCCCACGCCGCTGACGCGCACCTCTTCATCCCGGCCCGGCAGCGCGATCGTCGTGACGGTCATTTCGTTGCGCGTCAGCGTGCCGGTCTTGTCGGTACAGATGACCGACACGGCGCCCAACGTCTCGACGGCGGGCAGCTTGCGGATCAGCGCGTTGCGGCGCACCATGCGCCGCGCGCCGAGCGCCAGCGAGATCGTGATCACGGCGGGCAGCCCTTCCGGGATGGCGGCCACGGCCAGGCCGATCGCGGTCAGGAACATCTCGCGCACGTCCTCACCGCGCAGCACGCCCGTGATGAACACGAGGATCGTCACGATCAGCGCCGCACCGGCCAGCCAGATGCTCATACGCGCCAGACGGTCCTGCAACGGCGTGCGTCCCTCCTCGACGCGCTGGAGCATCGCCGCGATGTTGCCAAGCTGCGTGTTCAGGCCGGTATGCGCCACCACCAGCACGCCGCGCCCGTAGGTGACCGCCGTGCCCATGTACGCCATGTTATGCCGGTCCGCGACGGCGGGCGGCGGCGAGGTATCCTCCATCACGTCCGCCGTCTTCTCGACGGCCTGGGATTCGCCGGTCAGCGCCGCCTCGTCGATCTGTAAGTTGACCGCCTCAAGCAAGCGCCCATCGGCGGGCACGCGGTCGCCCGCTTCGAGCAGCACAATGTCACCGGGCACCAGCTCGTCGGCGCTGACCTCGTGCATGTGCCCCCCGCGCCGGACGCGCACGTGCGGCGTTTGCATCGCGCCCAACGCCGCCAGCGCCTGCTCAGCCTGGTACTCCTGGAAAAAGCCGAGGCATGCGTTCAACACCACGATGGCGAGGATGATCACCGCGTCCTTGGTATCGCCGATGATGATCGAGATGATCGCCGCGGCGATCAGCACCAGCACCATCACCTCGGTGAACTGGCTGAGCAGCAGCTTGACGATCGAAGTGCCCTGGCCGGTAGGCAGCGCGTTCTTACCGAACTTCGCCTGTCGCTCGGCCACCTGCTGCTCGCTCAAGCCATGTTCGATGCTGGTGCCCAATCGTTCGAGCGTTTGATCGGCAGTCAGTGCGTACCACCGCTCATCTTGCGTCTGTGACATCGAGTCTCCTGTTTCTCCGCGCCACGGGTGCCGGAACGTCACGGCCCCTGGTGATGATTCTAATGCAGATCTACAGTCCCGCCTTCATCCGGTTGCCCCCTAAGATTTAGGGTAAATGTGGCGCGGCCTCGCAGCAGACGCAAGTACCTGCGTGACACCATTACGTGACGCCATTAAAGGACGCGGCGCACCGTCAGCCAGCCGGGCCGCCCGGCGCTCGCCTCCTCGATGGCGGCCTGACCGCCCAGCACCACCACCGATCCCTGCGCGCGCACGTCGTCCAGCAGGTCCGCGAAGCGCCGGAAATCCGCCGCGCTCGTGCTCAAGACCTCGTCGCGCATCTGCTGCCGTCGCTCGTCCGTGTCGCCGGAGAGGATGCGCACCATCGAGGCATAGCCCTTGGCGTCCGGCAGCATGTAGGCGTCGATCTGCCCGATCGTGCCGATGATCGCCTTCGTCAGCTCGTCCTGGCTGATGTCCAGCTCGCGCAGGAAGTCGACCGTGCGGTCGTAGGCGTCCAGCGTGCCGAGCAGGTTCGGGTCGCGGTACGACAGGAACGCGAACGCGCCGGTATGCCGGTCGAAGGCCGAGAAAGCGCCGTAGGCCCCGCCCTGCACCCGGATCTTCTCCCACAGCCAGGTGCTTTGCAGGTAGTCGTTGACGACCAGCATCGAGCCGTCAAAGCTGTGGCCGAGGTCGTACAGGTTCGCGCCCTTGCCGACGTAATTGACCTGCGCCGGGATCACCAGCCCTTCATTGCGATGCGTGCGGGCCGGGGTCCACGTGTGGAACGGCGCATCCGGCGCGGACGGCAGGTCGCCCAGGAACCCGGCCAGCGCCGGGTCAAACGCCGCCCAGGCGTCGGCGTCCGTCGTGACGTTGGCGAGCGCCGCCTCACGGCGCACCAGCCGCCCCCGGATCGCCTCCAGCCGCGCCAGCACGCCCGCCCAGTCCGTGTCGATCTGTGCGGCGAGGTCGCGCAGGAAGTACAGGTAGTCCAGCCCCTGCATCTGCTCGCTGGCCCAGTCCGCCTCGTGGAAGAGGCTCTTGAGCCGCCCGTAGACCACGATATGCCCCGCGCGGGCAAGCTGCGACTCCAGCCGGGCCTTTTCCTCCAGCACGATCTGGCGGAAGCGCTCGCGGTTGTCAAGCTGCACGGTGAGCAGCACGTCACGCAGGATGTCCAGCAGTTCACCCGCCTTGTCGGTGGTGGCCTTGCCGCGCAGGAACAGCCAAGCCGTGCCTGCACGCTCCGGATGCACGGCGGAGGTCAGGAGGTTGGGCGCGATGCCGCCCGTCGTGCGCCCGATGCGCTGCGCGAGCCGCACGTAATCCTGCGTGGTCGTGCCCATCTCCAGCAGCGCCCGCCCGAACAGCCGCGTATAGGGCAGGTCCTCGGCGGGCAGCGCGTAGAGTTTGAAGCCCAGGTCCAGGTACACGATGCCGTTGGTTAACAGGTAGTGGACCAGCACGCGCGCCCCGGCCCGCTCGACCTCC
>CAZGLU010000380.1:0-4314 GCA_964526095.1 uncultured Anaerolineaceae bacterium
ACCCTATCCTACACTCTTTCCCTACACGACGCTCTTCCGATCTGCGCAGGTCGGCTGCCTCCGCGCTGGCGACGGCGTCCGTCACGATCAGGTTTTCCAGGTCTTCAGCCGGGGTGGAGGCTGTCCGATTACGTGCCATGTGCGTTCCCATTACCCTCACGGGCTTGATGGTCGATGATCGGTGCGGGCCGAGGGGCGAAGGGGGCCTCACCCCCGGCTCAAGTTGGCGAGGGGGGGCACAAGCGGCGGAGCAGGACACGCGACGCGTCAGGGGCCGTTGCTGCTGAGGTGGGGCGACGGCTGCCCGGCAAGGCCGAACTCGTTGGCCACAGCGCGGATGGTGTCCACCAGCGCGGAGACGGATACGTTCTTGAGCAGGTAGCGGATCGCCCCGGCCTGAAGCGCCTCCTGGATCATAGAACGCTCGCGCAGGCCGGTCAGCACGACGATGTGCACGTCGGGGTGGGCGCTGCGAATGGCGCGTGTCGCCTCCACACCGTCCACACCGGGCATGGCAAGGTCCATCAGGATGATGTCCGGCTGAACCTGCGCGCACAGCCGGATCGCCTCGGCGCCGGTTGATGCTTCCGCAACCAGTTCCAGGTCGGAGTATGCCTCAAGCGAAATCGACAGCCCCTCACGCACGGAAGCGCTGTCATCCACCACCATCACCCGAATCGGAGTCATAGAGAAGCGTCTGCTCTACTAGCAGCGAGCCGGGATATCGTTGGCTATCGATCGATATCGTTTTGCTTCGCTGCGCCAATTGGACGAACCAAGCATACTGTAAACGAAAAAAAGCTCCCCGACATGTGCAGGTCGGGGAGACTGGTCTTGGGTCAGGTGGACCATCTCAAACTAGGTCAGTTGGACTATCTGTTTCTGGATCGCGAGGGCAGCGGCCTCGGTGCGGGTAGCCACGCCGAGCTTCGAGAGGATGCTGCTGACATGGTTCTTGACAGTCGAGGGGCTGACGGTCAGGATATCCGCAATCTGGGCGTTGTTCAGGCCCTTGACGAGCAGCCCCAGGACTTCAAGCTCGCGCTCGGTCAGGTCGTGGCCGGGCGGGGCGGGCTGCGTGGTGGCGTGGATCAGGACGCGTGTCGCCTCGGGGGAGAGGGTTGGCTGCCCGGCGCTGGCGGCCCGGATCGCCGCCGCGAGGCTGGCGGCCTCGATGTCCTTCAGCAGGTAGCCGATGGCCCCGGCCTCAATGGCGCCGGTGACGTACTCCTTCTCGTTGAAGCTGGTGAGGGCCAACACCTGAACGTCGGGGAACCGCTCGCGGATGGCCCTGGTGGCGCTGATGCCATCCATCTCCGGCATCAGCATGTCCATCAGAACGACGTCAGGATGATGTTCTTCACAAAGCCGGATCGCCTCAAGGCCGTTGCTAGCTTCCGCGACCAGCTCGAGGTCGGGGAACACGTCCAACAGAGTAGCCAAGCCCTCTCGGACGATGGTGTGATCGTCCACTATCATGACCCGAATCGTGGCGCTGCCATTGCTCATGATGCTCTCCGTTAGCTAGTCTGAGTCCAAGTCACCCGAACCTGAGTTCCCTGACCGACGGCGCTGGTGATCTCACAATTGGCGCCGATAGCGGACGCCCGTTCCTTCATTATACCAAGGCCGAAGTGACCAGCGGGAATATCGTCAGGGTTGAAGCCCTGGCCGTTGTCTTTGACGACCAACTCAACCGTGCCCTCCGAACAGCACAGGCGGATGTCGATCTGAGTCGCCAGGGAGTGACGCGCGATGTTGCTGAGCGACTCCTGCGCGACGCGGTAGAAGGTCATCTGTACGTCAGGCGGGAGGACGCAGTCCTGCTCAACGTCGAGGTTGATCGCGGCGCGGGTGCGGCTGGCGCTGGATTCGGCCAACTGGCGGAGCAGATCGTCCATGGCGACCTCGACGAGGGCGGTGGGACGCAGCTCCAGCAGGAGGGTGCGCATTTCAGCGAGCGCGCCGCGCGTCAACTGCTTGAGCCGGGCGAGCTTCTCGCGGCCCCGGTCGGGATCGGCCTCCCACAGAGCGGGCAGCACGTCCGCGATCAGGCTGGCGGACCAGAGGGTTTGGCTGACGGCGTCGTGCAGTTCGTGGGCGAGGCGCTGGCGCTCCTGAAGGGTCGCCAACTCCTGCGCCTGGGCGAACAACTGGGCGTTGCGGATGGCGATCGACGCCTGGTCTGCGAAGGCGGCGAGGCGCTCGGCGTGTTCCGGTGTGAAGAAGCCGGGCGTCGCGCTCTCCAGGTTGATGAAGCCGATGATCTCCTCGTTCCACAGGATCGGCGCACCGGCGTAGGAGTGCAGCCAGGCCGTTTCCGGCGAGGTGATCCATTCGTCGGCGTCCACATTACTCGTATCGCTGATGGCAAGCGGGCGCCGGGAGAGGGCCATGCGCCGCAGGTTGGGCGTCTCGTCGATGTTGTAACGCTGTGTGACGACGGCGGGATTCAGGTTCCGCTGGCTGTAGCCCCGGCTGCCGACGATGCGCGCGTAACCGGCCTCCACGAGCATGATGTTGGCGACGTCGTGCGGGACGACGCGGCCCAACTGGTTGAGGATCCGCTCCACGACCTCGTCCAGGTCGAGGGTGCGGTTGAGGGCGGCGGAGGTATCGCGTAGGGCCTCGGCCAGGGTACGCTGCTCGCGCTCGGCCTGCTCGGTCCGGCGGTGCTCGCGGATCTCGCGCTTGAGCAGCTTGTTCGCCACGACCAACTCGGCGGTGCGCTCGGCCACGCGCTGCTCAAGCTGCACGTTGTAGGACTGGACCTGCTCGTATAGACGGGCCTGCTGGATGGCGACGGCGAGCTGCGTGGCGACGTCATCGATGATGTCCACATGCTGCGGTCCGAGGGAGTCGCGGCTCTCGACGCCGAGGTTCAGCGAGCCGATCAGCGTTTCATGCGTGATCAGCGGCATGGCGATATACGAGCGTGCCGTGGCAGGCTGCCCAGGCAGCGGTGGCACGGACCCGTCACCGTCCTTCGGATCGGCATCAAGCCAGATAGCCCGGCCCTCACGTAGCTGCTCGATGCCCTTGAAGATGTCCAGGGAGAACTCGTCACCGATCTTGATCTGAGATGGGCGGTCGGTGTCGCGCATCATGACGTGGCCGGTGTTCTTCTCGAAGTCGAACAGCACGACGCTCGCGCTGACGCTGGGCACGAGGCGGCGAAGCTGGGAGAGGGCGGCTTTGGCGATCTCCTCAGGGGACCGGGCCATCAGGATGGCGCGGTCGATCTCGTAGAGCGCCTCCAGCCGGGCGGTGTACTGCTGAAGCTGCTCCTCGGCGCGCTTGCGCTCGGTCACGTCGCGGACGATGGCCTGCTGGGCGCGGCGGCCCATGTAGGGGATCGGGGCGGACGTGACCTCGAAGTGCATCGTGTCGCCATCGTGCCGCACGAGCTGGCCTTCCAGCACGCGCTTGCCGTTGCGCTGGGTTTCCGGCTGACGCTGGTGCTCGCGCGTGGAGCGGATCGCGCTCGACACGTCGAGGTTCGGCTTGCCGATGATCTGGGCGAGCTGCGCCTCCCCGATGAGGCTGGCACCGGCCTGGTTGGTGTAGAGCACCTGCTCGTCGTCGTACACGACGATCATCTCCGGCGACAGCTCGATCAACTGGCGGTAGCGGGCCTCGCTCTCGCGGAGGGCGACCTCGGCCTGGCGGCGGCTGATGGCGGCGGCCAGTACGTTTGCGATAGCCTGCATGAAATGGATCTGGTCGTCGGTGAAGGTGCGGCGGTGCGCGGTGTAGGCGCCGAGGATGCCGTAGACCTCCTGCCCGCTGTTGATCGCCACGCTGGCGCCGCTGATGACGTTGTGATCCGTCAGGTGTTTGGGCAGCTCGAAGCGCGTTTCCTGGGTCGTGTCGGGGATGATGACCGGCTCGATGGACATCAGCGTTTGGCCGCCCTGCGAGCCTTCGCTCACGTCCACGATAGTGTGGCCAACGGTGCCCTCCTCCCAGCCCACGCCCGCGACGAGCCGCAGCTTGGTCCGATCGGGCGTCAGCTCCAGGATCTTGGTGTACTCGACGTTGAGGAAGTGACTGAGCAGGGTGACGACGCGCTCCCGCAGGGCGGCCACGCTCATGCCAGCCAGCGCGTTCTGGCCCAACTCGGCCAGGGCGGCCTGCTGCTGCGCGCGCAGGTCGCTTTCGGCCTGGGTGCGCTGGATGTCCTCCGACATATGGTTGAACGCCTCGGCGAGCACCTCCAACTCGTCGCCGGTGTGGACGTCGAGGCGGTACGTGAAGTCACCGCGACCAACGGCACGGGCGGCCTCGGTCAGGCGGTCGAGGGGGCGGGTCATG
>CAZGLU010000381.1:0-4296 GCA_964526095.1 uncultured Anaerolineaceae bacterium
GATAATGAGCGGTGACTGGAGTTCAGACGTGTGCTCTTCCGATCTAGCACGCGCTCGTTGAGCGTCATGGTCATCAGCCACACGCGGCGCATATCCAGCACGTCGAAGGCGTAGTCCAGCAGGAGCAGCAGGCCGTCCGTGCCGTACCCCCCGCCCCAGTAGGCCGGTTCGCTGATCACCGCGCCCAGGTTGGCCCAGCGATTGTGGTACGAGATCCAGTTGATGCCGAGGTAGCCCAGCGGCTTGCCGCTCTTGGTCTGGATGCCGAAGGGCACGCCGGAATGCGGCGTCTCGTCCGTGTTCCATTCCTCATGCTCGCGCTCGACGGCGGCCTTCGACACGACGCCCCGGTCGCCCATGCTGCCCCAAAAGCGCGACTCGTTGTTCCACCAGCGGTGGTCCTGCTCCATGAACTTCCGGCCATAGGGCACCAGATCGACCAACAAACCCCGTAGTATCATGCCCGTCCCCCTTCTTCCCGTGCCGCCGGTGCGCGCAGCCCGATGCGCTCGATCACCGCCGCGCGCCCCGGCCACTCGTCGCGCAGCAGGCCGTAGTTCAACTCATCGACCCACTGCCCATCGGCGTACATCATCCGGCGGCGGCGCGCCTCCAGCGTGAAGCCGACCTTCTCCATCTGGCGCTGGACGCGCACGTTAATGCCCATCGTGCCCAGCCACAGCTTGTGCAGGTCCAGCCAGTCGAACGCGTAGTCCACGATCAGCGTCAGCGCGTCGGTGCCATAGCCGCCACCCCAGTACTCCGGCTCCCCGATCGCCGCGCCCAGTATGGCGATCCGGTGGTGGGGCACAAACCAGTTGAGCGCGATATCGCCCAGCGGCTTGCCGTCCTTGGTCTGGATGCCGAACCAGACGTTCTGCGACCCGGTGCGCTGGTCCCGTTCCCGCCGCTCGCGCTGGCTCCGTTCCAGGGCCGCACGCGACTGGATCCAGCGGTCGCCCGCCGTGGCCCAGAACCACGATTCGTTGTTGTGCCAGCGGTGTTCCAACCTGTCGAACACGGTGCCATACGGCACCAGATCGACGAGCAGTCCCTCGATCATCGTCCGTCCCCTCTCAGCCGGTCGCCCCGTCCGGCGCCCGCAGCCCGATGCGCTCGATCACGGCGGCACGACCCGGCCATTCCTCACGCAGCAGGCCGTAGAGCAGCCCGTCGTACCACGCGCCGTCGATGTAGGCTTCCGCCCGCGCACGCGCCTCCAGCGCGAAGCCGACCTTCTCCATCTGGCGCTGGACGCGAGCGTTATAGCTCGTCGTGCCCAGCCACAGCTTGTGCATGTCCAGCCAGTCGAAGGCGTAATCCACGAGCAGGGTCAGCGCGTCGGTGCCGTAGCCGCCGCCCCAATACTCCGGCTCCCCGATGCGCGCGCCGAGCATCGCCAGGCGGCTGAACGGCACGACCCAGTTCAGGCTGAAGAACCCGATCGGGGTGCCATCCTTGGTCTGCACGCCGAACGTAACGCCGAGCGCCGCGCCGCGCTCTTTTCCATCTAGCCAGCCCTCGTACATGCGGGCGACCTGCGCCCGTGAGGCGATCGGGCGGTCGCCGCCGCTGGACCAGAAGCTCGCCTCGTGGTTGCGCCAGACGTGTTCCCTGTCGCGGTAGACCTTGTTCAGGGGCACCAGGTCCACCAGCAGCCCGCGTAACGTGGTCATCGACAGCAGCCCTTCTCGCTCACGGCGCGGATCACTTCTTCCCGGCCTCCGGCTCTTCCTTTTTCTCCGGCTTGGGCTTCGGCTCCAGGTTGCTCGGCTTCAGGTCGAGCGCGGCGGTGATGGCCTCGTAACCGGGCCATTCCTGCTCCAACAGGCCGTACACCTCGACGTCCACGTAGGTGCCATCCCAGCGGATGTGCTGGCGCAGCGTGCCCTCGTGCTGGAACCCGGCGCGCGTCAGCATCGCGATCCGGTTGGCGTCGAAGGCCAGCGCGGAGGCGTCCAGGCGGTGCATGTTGCGCACCTCGAAGCAGTAGCGCGCCAGCATCAACAGGCCGTCCAATTCCTCGTCGGTGCCCTCATACCGCTGGTCCCCGGCGAACCAGGTCACATCGACCTTGCGCACGCGCGTCCATTCGTGGTCGTAGATCAGACCGCCGATCGGGTCGCCGCCCTTGGTCTGGAAGCCGATCAGCGCCGCGCGCTCGTCCTTCTCCATCTTCTCGATAAACTTCTTGGTCACGTCCTCCGGGTGCGGCTCGCGGCGCTCCCAGAACCGCGCGCGGTACCACGGCTCCTCGTTCATCCAGGTCTCAAAGTACGTCGCGTAGTCGTCCTCGAAGGGGACGAGGTCAACCAACTTGCCTTCGATCATGGTGGTCCTCTCTTCAGCGTATGATCCACCGGCCAACACGAGCGTGCGTCGTGCCTGGAGCGCGTGGGATGCTTGGACGCACGGAGCGCCACACGGGAGCACCGCGTACACGCTCACCAGCCAGGCGCATTGAGGGAAAGGCGCGGCCAGCCCGGTCACATGCGGGGTACGGCCACCTCCGGGCGGCGGGCCACACCACAATATTGTACGCAGTACGGCGGAAAACGTATCAAACCGGACAGAGCGCGTTGAGAATAGCTTAAGTGCGCGGGGGCGGCAAAATCGCGCCCGACGGAGGGCGTGGGCCGATGCAGCTTGCAGGGCGCCCCGTGGAAGGCGTCAGGTATGGGGAGCGTAGGCGCGCAGCGACCCGGGCTAACCCGCTAGCGGGCGCGGGGAATGATCCAGCCGTTCGGGACCGGGTCGAAGCCGATGTGCGGGTAGTAGTCGGCGGCACCCGGCGCGGCGAGCAGCAGAAGCATCACCTCGTCGCCAAGCACGGCGCGCGTCCGGTCGATGAGCGCGCGCCCGATGCCCTGCCGCTGGTACGCGGCCGCCACGGCGAGGTCGGAGAGGTAGCAGCAGTAGCTGAAGTCGGTCACGGAGCGCGCGATCCCGACCAGCCGGTCGCCGTCCCACGCGCTGACGATCAGGTTCGCGCCCTCGATCATGCGCCGGATGCGGTCGAGGTCGTCCACGGGGCGGCGCAGCCCGGCGTCCCGGTACAGCTCGGCCACCGCCTCGGCACTCACAGGCGCGTTGACGCAGTAGGTGATGTCCATCAGCCCCTACCCCCTCTACCGGACTTCTGCGCGAAGAGCACCGGCGGACGCTCCGGCTCGCGCCCGGCGACCCGGTCGCCCAGGGTGTTCAGCCGCGCGCGCAGACCGCCGCGCCGGGGCGGATCGAGGACGGCCAGCCCGGCGCCCTCCAACGCCTCGCCCAACGCCACGAGATCGTGCTCGCCCAGGGCGTCCATCACCGCCAACCCGCCGCCGGGCCGCAGCGCCTCCACGACGCCGGGCAGCGCGGCCTGCTGCTCGGCGTCCATGCCGCGCTGGTACACCAGCAGGTCGAACGCGGCGCGGGCCAGGGGCGGGCGCACGGGGTCCGCCTGCACGCGGAAGTACCGCGCAATCGGATAGGCGCCAAGCCCGTAGCGGTCACCGGCGTAGACGTCAAGCGCGATGGTGGCATACCCCGCCACGTCCAACCCGTACGCAAGCCAGCCCATCCCCGCGCCGATGACCGCCGCCTCGCCCGCCGGACCGACGGGCAGCCCGCCGCTGCGCAGGCGAAGCATCTCCAGGAAGCGCCACAACAGGGCCGTGGCGTCGGCGTACGCCTCCCAATACCCCTCAGGAAAGCCGGGCAGACCCTCCCGAGGCAGGCTCTTGAACGCCGCCTCATCGGGCACGGCCCACCCCTCGGCGGCGCGCGCCGCATCGTAGGCGGCAGAGCGCGCGGCGAAGTCGGGCGCGTGTCCCGGCGGGTACAGCCGCGTGATGCCGTCCTCGACCGGGTAGCGGTGCGCCGGATCGACGAGGCAGCGCAATCCGTCCCCCTCATGCACCAGCCCGCCCCCGTCGAGCGGGCAGGCCAGGAGGATTTCGTAGCGACGACCCCGGCCTTTGAACCTGCCGTTCGCCGCCGGGTCACGCGGGAGGCCCTCACCAAAACGCGGCGCGTCGGTCATGCGTCCGGGAACTCCGGGGCGGGCGCCGAGCCGTTCACGCCGGGGTGCGCCGTATGCCGCAGCACCATCAGGAAATGGTCGCCCCAGCCGCGCAGGCCGGGCACGGCGCGCAGCCGCCGGTCGAGCGCCTCCAACCGGGCGTGACGCGCCGGATGCTGGCGATACAACTCGTGGAGGTGCACCGGCGGCAGCCGCAGCGGCAGCGCCTGCCCGGATTCATGGGCGAATGAGGGCGCCATTGCGCGGGCGAACGCGCCCGGCGAAGAGAT
>CAZGLU010000382.1:0-4292 GCA_964526095.1 uncultured Anaerolineaceae bacterium
ACACCCTATCCTACACTCTTTCCCTACACGACGCTCTTCCGATCTGTTGGCGGCGGCGCTGGCGGTCTACCCCCGGCTGAGGGGCACGCGCTGGGCGACGGACCGGCAGCGGTGGCTGCGCGCGATCGGGCCTGCGGCCGCGCTGGTCGTCCTGGCCGGGGTGCTGTCCGCGGTCGTCTTCCGCGTGGCGCAGCCATACGCCTTCCAGGGGCCGACATTCTGGGGCCTGGAGCTGAACCCCAAGTGGCTCGACGACATGGAATACGTGTCGAACCTGTCCAGCCAGCGCAGCGACGGCTGGCCGCCGAGCCACCAGTTCGTGGGCCGGACCGCGTACCTGTATCCCTGGTTCAACATGGCGGCGTGGGGGATGGGGCTGCCGCTGGGGCTGGCGGCGACCGCCGCGCTGATCTGGGCGGTGATCGTCCAGGTGCGGCGCTACGAGGTGTCGGCGGCGGTAGGGCTGCTGACGGCGTGGGTGCTGATCTATTTCGCGTGGCACGGGCGGCTGCATTTCGCGACGATGCGCTACTTCCTGCCGCTGTACGGCCCGCTGGCGCTGATGGCCGTCTGGTGGCTGGGGCGGCTGCCGGGACGCTGGCGGCGCCGGGCACGCGGCGTCGTCGTGGTCGGGACGTGTGTCTGGGCGTTCGCATTCACGGCGATCTACCGGGCGCCACAGACGCGGTCCGAGGTGGCGCTGTGGATGCGGGACGCGGTGCCGCCATCGTTCGCGGCGCGCACGGTCGAGGGGGAGACGGTGCCGCTGGTGACGGGCGGCAGCCAGTCGCTGCGCATGGTGACGTTGTACCGTCCGCCGGAGGGGCCGCCGGATGGCCTGGTTCGCGGGAAGCTGTTCCAGATCGGGACGGACGACCGGGTGGAGGTGCGCGAGATCCGGCTGAAGTGGCTCGAGCCGACGCCGATCAGCGTGCGGCTGGAGCTGGACGAGGTGGTCGGCACGCTGGACCCGGCGCCGCTGTTCGCGCGGGACGTGGCCGAGACGGAGCCGGGCGAGCTGGTCATCACGCTGGACGAGGCGGAACGGTTCCTGCTGTGGCCGGGGTCGGATTACCGCTGGACGTTGTACGTCGAGTGGGGCGGCCCGTACGAGCGGCTGCACCTGATCCCGTCGGTGCTGCTGGGCACCGCCGACGGCGGCTCGACGCACGTCGGGATCCGGCTGGACGTGCAGGACAGCGTCGAGGTGCCGTTCGTGCTGCTGGACGAGGCGCGCGGCTACCGGGTCGAGGCGCCGGACGAGGATTTGGAGGTCAGCGCGCTGTGGGTGGCGCACACCATCGGGGAGCCAGCGGACCTGCTGGCGACGGTGGCGGGGACGCAGCACCGGGCGCGGCTGGCCGAGTCGGACGGGTCGGCGTCCGTGCTGGGCGAGGGGCGATGGTACGTGCTGGACGAGCCGGTGCGCGTGGCGGCGGGGGAAACGATCCTGCTGAGGGCGAGCGCGCCGCAGTGGATCAGCGGGACGACGATCGCCACAGAGGGGTCGTGGGACTTCTCGACGCCGTCGCGGACGTGCCTGCGGGAGGAGGGCGCGCGGGTGGGGCTGCTGTCGCGCGCTTCGTGTGAGCGGGGCGGCGGGTTCGACGCGGGGTGGTACGTCGAGCTGCCGCTGGAGGTGGTCGAGCCGGACGATGCGGCGAAGCTGCGGCGCATGGCGGACGTGCTGGAGAAGGCGGACTACCTGACGATCAGCACCAACCGCATGTACGACGCGCTGCCGCGCAACCCGGCACGCTACCCGGTCATGGGTGCGTATTACGAGGCGCTGTTCGACGGGCGGCTCGGCTACAAGCAGGCGGCGCGGTTCGCGTCGTTCCCCCGGCTGGGGCCGCTGACGATCCCGGACCAATCCCTGCCCGATCACGGCCTGCCGGGGTGGGCGAACGGGCTGGAGGCCGAGGAAGCGTTCACGGTCTACGACCACCCGACGATCTATGTGTTCGAGCACGTCAATTTCGCGCGGGACCAGATGCCGACGTTCGTGCCGTGGGATGACCCGCGAAGCCGGGTTGACCTCGACGCGGCGGCGGAGACCACGTACACCGCGCCTGCAACGGATCCGGACGCCGGGGCGGAATGGGGCATGGTCCTGCTGGCGGTGCTCGGCCTGACGGCGCTCGGCTGGGCGGCGTTCCCGCTGCTGTTCGCGGCGGCTCCAGGGCTGCCGCTGCGCGGGTACGCGCTGGGGCGCGGGCTGGCGTGGCTGCTGCTGGCGCTCGTGCCGTGGTGGGTCACGGCCATGACCGGCTGGCGGGCGTGGACGCGGACCGGGCTGATCGTGATGGCGCTGGCGCTGATCGCCGCCGGTATGGTGACGGCGTGGCGGGGCCGGGCGGCGCTGGGGGCGTACGTGCGGGCGCACTGGCGGGCGCTGCTGCTGCTCGATGCGGCGTGGCTGGCGCTGTTCGGCGTGGGGCTGCTGCTGCGCGGGATCGACCCCGACTACTGGCATCCGTGGCTCGGCGGCGAGAAGCACATGGACCTGGCCTACCTCAACGCGGTGTGGCGCACGGGGCAGTTCCCGCCGCCGAACCCGTGGATGAGCGGCTACACGATCAACTACTACTACTTCGGCTTCGTGATCGCCGCCGCGCCGCTGAAGCTGTTCGGGACGGCGCCAGAGATCGGGGCGAACCTGATGTTGGCGCTGCTGTACGCCATGGTGGGGGTGCAGGTGCTCAGCCTGGCGCTGGGGGCGCTGGCGGGCGCACCGGCGCGCTGGCGTGCGGCGCTCGGCGGGCTGGCCGTGCTGCTCGTGATGGTGGCGGGGAACTACGTCACGCTGAAGATGCTGATCGACGGGGAGCTGGTGGCGCATCACCGCTGGTACTGGTACCCGACGCGCGTCCTGACTGAGTCAGCCAACGGCGGCGGCGGGATCGTGAACGAGGTGCCGTTCTTCTCGTTCCTGTACGGCGACCCCCATGCGCACGTCTTCGGGCTGCTGCCGGTCACGCTGCTGCTGGCGGCGGCGTGGGCGTTGGCGTGGGGGCGGCGGGCTTGGCTGGCGGCGGCGTGCGGGGCGCTGCTCGGCGTGCTGTACATGACGAACACGTGGGACATCCTGGTGTATGTGCCGCTGGTCGGGCTGGTGGCGTTGGCGGCGGGCTGGCGCGAACGGCGCTGGCCGCTGTGGCTGGCGCTGGTGGGCGGCGCGGCGCTGCTGACGGCGTGGCCCTACATGCGCGACTCGGCGTTGAGTGAGTACGGCGCGCTGGGGCGCTGGACGGAGGCGCGCTCGCTGTTGGGGCCGTTCCTGCTCATGTGGGGCGGGCCGCTGGCGGTCATCGGCGTATGGCTGGCGCACCGAGTCAAGGCGTGGCTGGCACCGGACGCCGACGCGCCCGTGACGTTGGGCGTGCTGGTGCTGCTCGCCGGACCGGCGGTCGCGGCGGGGGGCGAGGCGGGCACGTCGCTGCTGCTCGGCATGGCCCTCCTGCTGGCGCTGATCCTGGCGGCGTTCGACGGGCCGCAGCGACTCCCGCACCTGGCGACGGCGTTCTTCCTGGCGGGGCTGCTGGCGATCGAGCACGTGGCGGTCCGGGGCGACGTGGGGCGTATGAACACCGGGTTCAAGGTATCGCTGCAACTGTGGCTGTGGGCCGGGATGCTGATCCCGGTCCTGCTGTGGCGCATGGCGTCGGGGCGGCGTGCGACGCTGCCGCTGGCGTTCAGCGTCGTGGCGCTGCTGCCGGGCTTCCTGTACCCGCTGAAGGCGCTGCCCGCGCGCAGCAACGACGCGTACACCGACGCCTTCGCGCTGGACGGGTACGCGTTCATGGACGTGATGATGGTGGACACGCCGACGGGAGCGGTGCCGCTGGACGAGGACGCGGACCTGATCCGGTACCTGCGGGCGACCGAGGATGGCTACCCGGTGATCGTCGAGGCGTACGACCACGAATATTACTGGAACAGCCGCATCGCCAGCTACACGGGGCTGCCGGGAGTGGTGGGCTGGCAGCACCACCTGCGGCAGCAGTACCCGCATCACGCGGAGGAAGTGGAGCAGCGCGGGCGGGATATGCAGGCGTTCTACACCACGGCGAGCGCGGAGGAGATGCGCGCGATCCTGGCGCGGTACGAGGCGGATTACGTCGTGTGGGGGCATCTGGAGCGGTCGATGAGCGCGGGCGAGCAGGCCGGGCCGCTGGGCGAGCTGATCGCGGCGGGCGACCTGTCGGTGGCGTACGAAGCGGGCGTGACGGTGCTGTACCGCGTGGTGCGGCCGGGGTGTCGGGGTGGTGTGGGTGCGCGTGGCAACTGAG
>CAZGLU010000383.1:0-4291 GCA_964526095.1 uncultured Anaerolineaceae bacterium
ACGTACATCAACTACCAGCGCGCGACGTCCGACTGGTGGTACAACGTGCGGCAGACGGCGGCGCCGATCACGCTGGAGGACCGGCCCGTTTATTTCGTCTCCAGCAACGTGCACGCCATCCCCAACCTGATCAGCGGCTTCGCGTTGCAGGAGGAGCATAAGATCCTGGACTTCGTGGACCGCGCCGGGGACCCCAGCCTCAAGGCCGAGTACGATTACGTGCGCGTGCGAGACCAGTTCAACAACAAGAGCAACTTCCTGTATTACGCCCTGCGCCGCTACGCCGCCCAAGACGACGTGGAGCAGCGCCGCCTGGCCGCCGAGCGTGAGGTCGGGATCCAGCGCGCGCCGAGCGTGTACGGGTTCGACATCGAGGCACAGGTGATCGAGCTGTGCCGGATCGACCGCGAGCGCATGGACCCGCGCCTGCTGTGCTGCACGCCGGAGGAGTTTGAGCGGCTGCGCCAGA
The DNA here is from genome assembly GCA_964526095.1 of uncultured Anaerolineaceae bacterium. Classification (GTDB taxonomy): domain Bacteria; phylum Chloroflexota; class Anaerolineae; order Aggregatilineales; family Aggregatilineaceae; genus Aggregatilinea. The sequence goes on from CAZGLU010000383.1 coordinate 470, forward strand.
GCGACGCGTTGATCGTCAACATCGACTACCCGCTCGGCATGGCCGCGTACCACGTCCTCGCCAAGATCAGCCAATACGCCACGTACATGCAGGGCATCTACGTGATCGGCAAGGCGGCGACCCTCAACGCGCGCATCGGTGACGTGCTGATCGGCAACGTCGTCTACGACGAGCACAGCGAGAACTCGTACATGTTCGGGAACTGCTTCACCGCCTCGGACGTGCTGCCCTACCTGACGCTGTCTACGGTGCTGGACAACCAGAAGGTCGTCTCGGTGCGCGGCACGTACTTGCAGAACGCGCGCTACATGGACGTCTTCTACCGCGAAGGCTACTCGATCGTTGAGATGGAGGCCGGTCCGTACCTCTCCGCCGTGTATGAGATGGTCCGCGCCCAGCGCCACCCGGTCAACGAGATCGTCAACCTGTATATCGCGCCGTTCGATCTCGGCTTCCTGCACTACGCGAGCGACACGCCCCTGAGCAAGGGCCGCAACCTGGGCGCCAGCCGCCTGAGTTACGCCGGGGCCGAGCCGACCTACGCAACGGCCATTGCCACGCTGCGCCGCATCTTCCAGAACGAATTGCAGCGCCTCGCCGGGCGGAAGCCGGATTACAAGGCCGCGGACGAGCAGCGCACCGACGCCGCGACAACCTCACCGCCGGTCGAGCTAGGAGAGGAAAATGGACGTCTATGAGGCCATCCAGAGCAACCGCTCCGTGCGGGAGTTCGCCGGGCAGCCGGTCAGCCGTGAGGACATCGAGCGCATCGTAAACGCCGGGCGGCTGTCCGGCTCCGCCAAGAACCGCCAGCCGTGGCGCTTCGTGATCGTGACCGACCGCGCGAAGCTGCAAGCGCTCAGCGAGTGCGGGCCGTGGTGCGGGCACCTGGCGGGCGCCGCGTTCGCCGTCGTGATGACCACGCGCGACCTGCACCAGCCGCCGACCCTCACCACACCCTTCGACCTGGGCCGCGCCAGCCAGAACATGATCCTCGCGGCCTGGGAGCGCGGCATCGCCTCGTGCATGGCGACGATCTACGAGCAGGACCTCGCCCGGCGCGCGCTCGCCATCCCGGAGGATTACGCCGTGCCGTGGGCGATCTCGTTCGGCTACCCGGCGCCCGGCGCCGACCCGCGCGGACGACCGCCGCGCAAGGGGGGCCGCCTGCCGCTCGACGAGGTCGCTTCGTGGGAGACGTGGGGCGAAAACGCGGAGGGCTAGCCAGACCTCACCCCCCGCCCCCTCTCCAGTCGGGGCTGGAGGGGGAAGAAAAGCGAATTCCACGTGCCATGTAGGGGCGGGTTTGCAAACCCGCCCAATTCGTTCGCGATCCGGTTAAAAAGAAAGAGCATCAAAACCGCCCGGTTCGGCTGGCGGCGGCACGCCTGCGCTCAATCCTCCGATGCTGGCGTGGACCCGAGCCGGCTGCCGAGGAAGCCCGGCGCCCCGTTGAGGAAATCGGCGGCGTCGGTGACCTGCCGCCCCGCGAGCTGAAGCTGCGTCGGCGCGTAGGCCCAGCGCCCGGTGCCGATCACGAACGGCGTGGACTTGGTGAACGCCGCGCCCTGCGTGTCCGCCACGACCCCCGGTGGCACGCCGATGTCGATCGCGAGCGGGTATCCGGCCAGGATCTTCAGCAGCCTGCCCTCCCAAAAGGTGTAGGTGCCGGGCCAGGGCTTGTAGGCGCGCACGTGCCGGTCGATCTCGTCGGCGCTCTGGCGCCAGTTCAGCTCGCCGTCCTCCTTCTTGAGCTGCGGGGCATAGGTGATCAGGTCCGGGTTGGTCGGCTGCGGGTGCGGGGAGATGCTGCCGTTCAACAGCCAGCGCAGCGTGTGGATCAGCAGGTTCGCGCCGAGCGGGGCGAGCTTGTCGTGCAGGGATTGGCCGGTCTCATAGGGCAGGATCGGGATCGAGTCCTGGAGCAGGATCGGCCCGGTGTCCAGGCCGGCGTCCATCACCATCGTCGTGACGCCGGTGTAGCTGTCGCCCGCCCGGATCGCGGCCTGGATCGGGGATGCGCCGCGCCAGCGGGGCAGCAGCGAGGCGTGCACGTTGATCGGCGCCACGCGCGGGATGTCCAGCACTTCCTTGTGCAGGATCTGACCGAAGGCCGCGACCACCAGAAAGTCCGGCGCCCATTCGCGGATCTGATCCACGGCGTCGGGGTGGCGCAGCGTCGGAGGCTGGAACACGGGCACGCCCCGTTTCATCCCGACCTGCTTGACGGGGGACCAGCGCACCTCCCGCCCCCGGCCCGCCGGTCGGTCGGGCTGCGTGACGATGCCGACCACCTCGAAATCACGCGCCTCCAGCAGCGCCTCCAGCGTCGGCACGGCGAAATCCGGCGTCCCCATGAACACGATCCGGCTGGTCGTCTGCCCCATCTGCGTGCCTCTCCCTCTACCGTTCCGCTCGGCGTGCTGCCCTCACGCTCAAATTCACTCTGGCGGACCGCCCCGCTCTATGCTACAATCGCGCCATTCATGGTGACTGTGGTGCAGTGGTTAGCACGTCTGACTGTGGATCAGAAGGTCGAGGGTTCAAATCCCTCCAGTCACCCACCCCAACCGGCGCGCATGTCGCCGGTTTTTTGTTGCCGGGTGCCGTCCCGTCACGCGCCGGGCTTACCGGATTCGGGCGAAACGTGGCTGATCCGCACCGGGGCGCGGTCCAGCGCGAGACGCACGCGCAACCCCAACGCCGTGTCCGTGAACCGGACGTGCGCCGGACGCTTGGCGTAGCGGCTCTCCAGCCACAGGGCGGCCCGTTCCCGTCGTTGGACCGTCTCGATCAACTCGTCCAGCGCCGCCGAATCCACCTCGCTGGGCCGCTGGATCCCGAATGCCTCCCAGATCGTGATCTCGCCTGTGTCGTACTTCGGCGTAGGCGGCGGCAGGTTCCTCCGTAGCCGGTCGTCGTCCCGCACCTCACGCACGATCTGCGGGTTGTCCCGCCGCAACACGGTGCCCTCCGGCAGCGCGTCCTGATCCGCATCCATCGAGGTGACCGGCTGCACCCCCATCGGCGGGGTGCGGCGCAGAGGCCCCGTCTTGGGCAGGTCGGAACGCCGCCCGCCCACCGCCGGGATCCCGTGCGGCGGCGTTTTGGTCGGATCCAGCGGCGCGGGGGGCGCGGGCGGCGGTTGCAGCGCCTCGTCGGGCGGTGGCGGCAGGGGCGGCTCCGACGTCGGCGCCGCGACGTTCGGCCAGCCTTCGGGCGGCTGCGCGGCGGGGATGCGGTCGTCGGTGATGTCCTCGCTGCCGACGCTGCGCATCTCCGGGGTGATGATCGGCGTGCCCTCCGGCGGGGTGAGCCGCTCCGAAAGCGGGAGCTCGTCCAGGCTGTCCGGCCGTGGCTCCTCTTCGGGGCGGCCAAATTGCGCAGCTTCGTCCTCCGGCGCAGGGGCCACCGCTGCGGCCTCGATTGCATCGTGAAGACCAGGCGGCGGCTTGGGCCGGGTATCGGCCTCCGCCGTCTCCAATACCTGCGGGTCCTCCGCCGCTATCTCGTTCACGAACGACGGCGCGGACGGATCGACCGGCGCCGCGTCGGGCACGGCCTCAGCCTCCGCCTCCGACGCGGGCAGCGGCCCCACCGCGATCTCGGACTCAACGGGGCGCGCGTGACGCGGGCTGTACTGCGCACGCTCGTCCACGCTCAGCCGCTCCTGGATCAAGAAGCGCGCGCGCATTTCCTCCGCCATACGCACGCCGCGCAGATCCACTTCGTGCTTCAGGCGGCGCAGGCTGGCGGCCATCGCCGCTGCCTGGGCGCGCCGACCCCGGAAGCGATCGCGCAGCGCGCCGAACAGGCCGCGCG
>CAZGLU010000384.1:0-4291 GCA_964526095.1 uncultured Anaerolineaceae bacterium
TACGCGATGGAATCTCGTGACTGGAGTTTCAGACGTGTGCTCTTCCGATCTGACGATGTAGCGCAGGCGCTGCTGCAACAACTCGCGCGCCGTCGCGTCGAAGAAGATCGCGGAGGGGCCGCTGAGCGGGCCGCCGTTCGTCGTGTTGTACGAGCTGTCGTCCCAATCCAGCGGCACGCGCGGCGCGTTGGAGGCGGCCACCGGCTCGCTGCTGAAGTTGGCGTGCCACAGCAGCACGAGTTGCAGGTAGATGCCGCGCTCCGCTGCCAGCTCAAGGATCGTGTCGAGGCGCCAGGCCGCGGCCTGGGCGGCGTCGTAGTCACCCGGCGGGCCGGGCGAATCGAGGCTGATGAACCAGGGCACGTCGATGTTCAGGCGGGCGTAGTTCGTGCCAGCGGCGCTTAGCTCGTCCAGCCAGCGCGTATACGTCGCCAGGGCATCGTCGCCCAGGGACCACGCCAGGTTCTCGCCCACCGGGAAGTATGCCGAGCCGTCGTCAAACGCGAAGTAGCGCGGGTTATTGCCCACACGGATGAAGCCCGGTGCGTCGGATTCGATCACGCGGAACTCACCGCTGTGCAGCGTCGTCGTCTCCTCGGCGGTGCGCGCCTCGACGTCAAACGTCCAGCGCCCGATCTGCGTCGGCGTGAAGCGCACGCGCCAGCCCGGCGCTCCGGCGGGGGTCAGGCGCACGGTGGCACAGTCTTCGTCGGCGCACTGCGGCTGGTAGGGCCGGATGTAGAAGGCCGGGACGATGATCGTCTCCCCCTTCGGCGAGCTAAACGCCGCGCGGACGTCGATCTCGTCCGGGTCGTAGGGGTTCTGGTAGCTGCCCGGCACCGCGACCGGGAACTCCAGCAGGCCATAGCGCGGCACCGTCTCAGGGATGTCCTGCGGGGCGGGGGAGGGCGTGGGGGATGGGGTGCCCTGGGCGGCCAGGACCATCGGCCCGACGGCTGCCCCGGCAAGGAACAGGCCGACTACGAGGAGGGTAGACCAGCGTAAGCGTGCGGGCAAGCGTGACATAGTATAAACGGTTTCCGGGTGCTCGAAGGTAAAAAATGCTTAGAAAGAACCTAAGTTCGCGCGCGTTCAGACTTATGATAGCACAAGAAGCCGCGCGCCGTTAGCGTTTCACGGCACTTCACGGCACGCGGGCGAAGACGATGATCTGCCGGTCCTGCTCGTCGTAACTGGTGTGGGCAAAGAAGGGCGGCGCGTCCGGCGATCCGAACACGAGCGGCAGCAGCGTCGGCAGGTCCTCCACGAGCGGCAGCGCGTCCACCTCGTCACGCGGGACCCATTCGAGCGTGCCCTCGTCGGTGTCCTTAAATTCGCGGGAGAGCGCCTCGGCGGTGAATACGAAGACCATGATCCCCGTCGCCTCCCCGGCATCGACGTGCAGCAGCCCACGGAAGCGGACGTTCGCCACGTCCAGGCCGGTTTCCTCCTGGATCTCACGGATCGCGCCGGTCAGCGGATCCTCGTCGCGCTCGACGTGCCCGCCCAGGCCGTTGTAGCGGCCGGGGTAGACGCGCCGGTGCATCCCGCGCTTGAGCAGCAGCACGTCGTCGCCGTGCGTCACGAAACAAAGCGTGCGGGGGATCGTCAGCCAGCGCCCGGCGGTGGCATCCGCCCCCTGGTCTTTGGCGCCCATGGTCGCTCCTGGGGTGGTCATCCGCGCAGCGGCGGATTATAGCGCGTCTGTGGGCGAGGGTGGGAAGCCGCCCCCCAGTCTTTAGGTTTGTCGCAGTATGTTGCTTGATGTATGCTTAGCAAAGAGCGTATTGCCAAGGAGAAACCAGTATGAACGACCTCTACAGTCGGATCGTCAGCGAGCGGGGTTCGCTCGAACGTCTAGCCGCCCGCATCCCCGGTTTCGGCGGCTATATGGACATGAATGCGCGGCGCCAGGCGGACCGGCTGATCCGCGAGCAGGTGGTTTTGCACCTGACGCAGCAGTTGAACCGGCTGCCGGAGATCGAGAAGAAGCTGATCGATGCCGGCGGGCTGAACTACATGACCGAGACGCGCAGCGCGAAGACCAAGATGACGACCTTCATCGACCGCGTGGCGACGGCTACCCCCGGCTACAGCGGCTTTTTCGACGCGGTCAAGGTCGATGCGGAGGACCTCGCCGTGATCTATGCTTTTGACGAGGCGCTGCTGCGCTACGCCGACCTGTTCAAGGAACGGCTCGACGCGCTGGACCAGGCGGCGAGCGCGAACGAGGGCGTTCGGGAGGCGATCGCGGAACTGGACGCGGTAACGCGGGAGGCGAACGAGGCGTTTTCGCTGCGCGAGAACGTGCTGCACGGGCTGGAATAGCGGCCTGCATGATGCTCAGGATGTGAGTGCCGACGCACAAGGGAGAAAAAGCGATGCCACGCATTATTGACGTTGTCGATCACGTAAACGTGATGGACGATGAACTGGTTTACCGCGAGCCGCAGGGCGGCAGCGGCGATTTTCGCATGGGCTCACAGGTCATCGTGCAGGAGAGCCAGGCCGCGGTGTTCGTGCGGCAGGGGCAGGCGCTCGACGTGCTGGGGCCGGGGTCGCACACGCTCAGCACCGGCAACCTGCCGATCCTGTCCGGGCTGATCGGGCTGGCGACGAGCGGGCGCACGCCGTTCACCGCCGACCTGTACTTCGTGAACCTGAAGGACCTGCCGCAGGTGCCCTGGGGCACGAACCCGCCGATCGTGATGGAAACGCCGGGGCGCGGCGTCGGCGTGGTGCTGCTGATCACGCACGGCGTGATCGACATCGGCATCGAGGAGCCGGTGCGCTTTGTCAAGCAGTACGCGATCGGCAAGCCGATCCTGCGGCTGGGTGACATCCGCGACCGCATCCAGTCGATGCTGCTGGGTGAGCTGGCCGGGCTGCTGTCGTCGTCCGGCGCGCAGAGCATCATGGACGCCAACCGCCTGCTCTCCGATCTGGAGGGCGCGGCCCTGGCGCGGCTTAACGAGCAGTTCGCGCAGATCGGGATGCGCATCAAGGCGTTCGAGGCCAAGCCCTTCACGGCCAAGGACGTGTCCACCGACGAACTGCGCAACTACGTGGACTTCGCCACCTGGGAGCGCATCAAGCGCCTGGACGTGGCGGGCACGGCGGCGGCCAACGAGGGCCTGGGCGGCGCGATGGCCGGGGCCGGCGTCGGGTTGGGCGTCGGACAGCAGATGGGCGCAGCGCTGAACCCGGAGCAGGCCGCGCTCCAGCAACAGCAGCAGATGATGATGAACCAGATGATGATGCAGATGATGCAGAATCAGCAGGGCGCGGGGCAGGGCGGCCAGCCGCAGGGCGCAGCGCCCGCCGTGCCGCAAACGGCGGACGAGATCCGCGCCTACCTGGACCAGCTCGACGTGAAGCTGGCGGCGGGCGAGCTGTCGGAGAGCGCCTACGACCGGCTTTACCAGAAGTGGGAGGCCCGCCTGAAGGAGTTGGGCGGGTAAGCAGCAGACCTAAGCCCCTGGCGTGCTTCTCAATCGGGGGGCCAGCCAGTCAACGGGTTTCGGTGATACAGCGGGGCGATCGCACGATCGCCCCGTTCGTTTATTGCGCCGCCGCCGGGAAGCGCACCCGTGCCAGCGGCAGGCTGTCCCCGGCAGGCTCGCCGTGTACGGCGAACGCAGGGGCGCGCTCGCCCGTAGCCGGGTCGTAGAAGCCGACCTCCAGCGTCGCCTCGACCGGGGGCAGGGCGGGGGAGGGGCCGTCGAGCAGAGTATAGGCGTCCCGGATGATGCTCCCTACCTCCCACGTCGAGGTGCCGGGCGTCGGCGGGTGATCGTCCTGCGCCCACAGCGGCGTGCCGTCCGGCGAGAGGCGTCGCGCGGTGAGGTGCACGAACACGGTGTAGTCCTGCTCCGTCTGCGCGAGCGGGACCCAGTACAGCACGAGCGTGATGGCGGGCGAGGACGGGGTGGGGCCGTACAGCGTATAGCCGAGCAGGTGCGCGAAACGGCCGAACGTCGCGCCGACCGGCTGCGCGATCTCGTCGGTCGTGACCTCGCGGGCCGCGTAGTGCGTCACCGGGAAGCCCGCGACGGTCAGCTCTGCGAGGCGCTGGTAGTGTGTGTCGAGGTAGCGCGTGGCGTCGGGCGGCGCGCCCACCAGCCAGACCGCATCATGCCACAGGTGCGTGTCCAGGTGGTCCGCCGGGTCCTCACCGGGCACAAGGCTGATCTCAGCCGCCGGGCCGCCCGCGTAGTAATAGTTGAAGGTGGGGTCCGGCGCGGGGAACACGATCAGGTCGGTGGGGCCGGTCCGTTCCTCGAAGAAGCTG